>NZ_AMPR02000168.1:0-34662 GCF_000307735.3 Cupriavidus sp. HPC(L)
ACGGCAATGCGCCGGCGGCGGCCGATTCGCCGGCCGTCGCGCGCCTGCGGGCCGCGGGTGCGGTGCTGATCGGCCGCACCAATATGAGCGAGTTCGCGTTCTCGGGACTCGGGCTGAACCCGCACTACGGCACGCCGCGCTCGCCGTTCGATGCCGAGCGGATCGCCGGGGGCTCCACCTCGGGCGGCGCGGTGAGCGTGGCGGGCGGCATGGCGGCGGCCGCGCTGGGCACCGATACCGGCGGCTCCATCCGCATTCCGTCGGCCTTCTGTGGCCTGACCGGCTTCAAGCCGACCGCGCGCCGCGTGCCCCTCGACGGCGCCGTCCCGCTGTCGACGTCGCTGGATTCCGCGGGCCCGCTGGCGCGATCGGTTGCCTGTTGCGCCGCGATGGATGCCGTGCTGAGCGGCGAGACGCTGGACGCGCGTCCGGCGTCGCTGGCCGGGCTGCGCCTCTACGTGACGCGCGATTTCGTCTGCGATGGCGTCGATGCCGACGTCGCGCAGGCATTCGAAGACATGCTGTCGCGGCTGTCGGCGCAAGGCGCGCGCATCGTGCCGTTCGATTTCCCCGAACTGCGCCGCTTGCCGGAGATCAACGCCGGAGGCGGCCTGACCGCGGCCGAGGCATGGGCCCTGCATCGCGACTGGCTGACGCGCGATGGCGAACGCTACGACCAGCGGGTGGCACAGCGCATTCGGCGCGGCGCGCAACAGAGCGCGGCGGACTACATCACGCTGCTGGCCGAGCGCCGCGCGATGCAGCAACACGCGGCCGAGCGGCTGCGCGAGGCGGACGCGTGGCTGATGCCGACCGTCGCGGTGCCGGCGCCGCGGCTCGATGCACTCGAGCGCGACGAGGACTTCTTCGCGACCAACGCCCTGGTGCTGCGCAATCCCAGCGTGATCAATTTCCTGGACGGCTGCGCGGTGTCATTGCCGGTCGCGCCGGGTATTGGCCTGAGCGTTTGCGGGCTGCATGGCAGGGACGCGCGCGTGCTGCAGGTGGCCGGATCCATCGAGCCGCTGCTGCGCTGACACGGCCCCCGTCGGCCCGAACTACACGGCACAGAGAAGATCGCGCCGCCACGGCTGGCGTTCCCCCAGCACAGCGACCGTCCGAGGGCTGCGCCAATGCAGCGCGGCCCCGCCCACCACACCCTAGGAGCAACACCCATGTCTTCCGCGATGAGCGGCGCCGCTGGCGCCTTGGAGAACGCGCAGCCCATCGAGGTCGCGCGGCAATGCGAAGTGGCGTATCGCAAGATCGCCATCCGCCTGATTCCCTTCCTGGTCTTCCTGTTCATCCTCGCGTGGATCGACCGCGTCAACGTCGGCTTCGCCAAGCTGCAGATGCTGCAGGACCTGCAGTTCAGCGAGGCGGTATACGGCTTCGGCGCCGGCATCTTCTTTCTCGGCTATTTCCTGTTCGAGGTGCCCAGCAACCTGCTGCTCGAGAAGATCGGCGCCCGCAAGACGCTGGCCCGCATCACGATCCTGTGGGGGCTGGCGTCGATGGCGATGATCTTCGTCAAGACGCCGATGCAGTTCTACGCGCTGCGCTTCCTGCTGGGCGTGTTCGAGGCGGGGTTCTTCCCCGGCGTCGTGCTGTACCTGACGTACTGGTTCCCGGCGGCACGGCGCGCGCGCATCAATGGCCTGTTCATGACGTCGTTTGCGATCGCCGGCGTGATCGGCGGCCCGCTGGCCGGCTTCATCATGACGACGATGGATGGCGTCGATGGCCTCGCCAACTGGCAATGGCTGTTCGTGCTCGAAGGCATTCCGTCGGTGCTCGCCGGCATCGCGGTGATGATGTACCTGCCGGAGAAACCCGCGAACGCGCGTTGGCTGTCCGACACCGAGAAGCAGCTGGTGACCCGGACGATCGAGGCGGAGAATCGCGATCCCGCCAAGCATTCGACGCTGAAGGCCGCGTTCGTCAATTCCCGCGTCTGGATCTGCGCCGCGATCTATTTCTGCGTGGTCAGCGGCAACGCCACCATTGCGTTCTGGTCGCCGTCGATCATCAAGGAACTGGGCGTCCAGGGCAATCTGCAGATCGGTCTGGTATCGGCGATTCCGTTTATTGCGGGCACCATCGCGATGGTCCTGAACGGTATTCACTCGGACCGTAGCGGCGAGCGCCGGATGCACTGCGCGATGGCCACACTGCTCGCGGCGGTCGGCCTGACGTTGACCGGACTGTGGCTGCACAGCGCGATGCTGGCCCTGGTCGCGCTGACGCTGGCGTCGATCGGCATCCTGGCCGCATTCCCGGTGTTCTGGTCGCTGCCGTCCGCCTTCCTTGCCGGCACCGCTGCCGCGGGCGGCATCGCGCTGATCAACTCGATCGGCAATCTGGCGGGCTTCGTGGCGCCGTACATGATCGGCTGGTTCAAGACCAATACCGGCCAGCTGTCGTCGGGCCTGTACTTCGTCGCGTTCCTCGAGGCGTGTGCGACCGTGCTGGTGCTGGCGGCCATTCGCGGCCGCGCCGCCGTGGCGCGCTGAATCAGGACTCCGCCAGCCACTTGCGCGGCGACACGCCCATCCGCTGCCGGAACGCCTTCGAGAACGACGATGCGCTGGCGAATCCCAACTCCGTGGCGATCAGGTTCACCGGTCGCCCGGAGCGCATCATCGACGCGCCGAGACTGAGCCGCCAGTCCGTCAGATAAGCGGCCGGGGTGGTACCGGTCGCGTCCTTGAACGCCGCGGCAAAAGCGCTGCGCGACATGCCCGCGGTCGAGGCCATCCGCGCCAGCGGCCAGTCCTCATACGGCGACCGATGCAGGGCGACGAGCGCCTTCGCCAGGCGCGGATCGGATAGCCCCATGATCAGCCCACTTGTCACGCCCACCTCCGCGGGATGATCGATGATCCAGCGCAACAGCTGGATCAGCACAACCTCGAACAAGCGATCGGCCAGCACGCGCGAGCCGCAGCGGACCTGATCCGCCTCCGCAAACAACAGGTCCAGCGCAGGCCCGAGCCCTTCCACCGCATCGAGCGGCACCCGCACCAGCGAGGGCAGCGATTGCACGATCGGATTGCGTTCCCCACCGTCGAAGTCCAGCGTCGCGCAGGTGAAATCCGAGCCGTCCTCGGGAGGATTGATGAACTGGTGATGCACGGGGCGGGGATAGAGCAGCAGCGTCGGCTCGGCAAGGTGGAAGCGCGGCACGTCGGTATCGCCGGGCCGGTGCCGTACTTCCATCTCGCCTCGGCGCAGCACATGCAGGAAGGCCCGTCCCGGCAGCGGCTCGAAGGTGGATCGTCCACACAGCTTTCCCGTATGGAACAGCCTGGTGCGGACACGGAACCGGTCCAGCAGCGCGGTCAACCGATCGACGGGATCCGCCGGCGACTGGGCGGCGATTTCGGATGAATGGACAATTTTCATGGACGTTTCCACACCTTGCGTCCAGGCATTCTACCTACCATTCCACTCGACCGCTCCATTCGGACGGCAGCCATCCCCTTCAAGGAGTCACCGCATGTCCCGCGTCCCGTTGATCGATCCCAATCACACCACTGCGGACCGCCAGGCACTGCTGACGCAGATCCACGGCGCGTTCGGTGCCACGCCAAACATGTTCAAGGCCGTGGCCAATTCTCCGGCCGCGCTGAACAGCATGTGGGGCAGCTTCGGCGCGCTCGGCAACGGCGTCATCCCTGCACGGCTTGGCGAGCAAATCGCCGTGGCGATAGCCAACCGCAATGCCTGCGAATATTGCCTGGCTGCCCACACCGCGCTGGGCCGCAAGGCGGGTGCCAGCGCCGAGGAAATGTCTGCCGCGCAGGGTGGGGAGTCCACCGATCCCAGGACCGCGGCAGCCCTGCGCTTCGCGCTGAAGCTGGTCGAGGCCCGCGGGCAGGTCGACGAGGCTGATGTGCGGGCGGTGCGCGCGGCAGGCTTCGGCGACGAGGAAATCGTCGAGATCCTTGCTCACGTGGCGCTGAATCTGTTCACCAACTACGTCAATGTGGCCTTTGCCGTGCCGGTGGACTTTCCGGCGGTGAAGCTGCGAGCCGCCGCGTAAGCCCTTTGGCCTGGCGGCAGGGCGGGCGGAGCATCCATCCGCCCGCCCTGCCGGCCGAAATGCGGGCCGAAATGCGGGCCGAAATGCTGTCCAATACCGCGACCGATTGTTTGATTGATGGAATGGAGCTGAACCGCATGAATCGCACCGCATTGGCAATCCGCCATGTCGCCTTCGAAGATCTGGGCATCATTGAACCGCTATTGACCGAACGCGGTTATACGGTCCGCTATCTGGAGGCCGGCGTCGACGCAATCGACCGTGCGACGGTGACGGCGGCGGATCTGTTGGTGGTGCTGGGCGGCCCGATCGGTGTGTACGAGACGGATCGCTATCCCTTTCTCGCGGAGGAAAAGGCCGCCATCGCGGCGCGGCTCAAGCAGGACAAGCCGACCCTCGGCATCTGTCTCGGCGCGCAGCTGATGGCCGAAGCGTTGGGCGCGACGGTGGCGCCGACGGGCAAGGTGGAAATCGGCTACGGCGAATTGACGCTGACCGAGGACGGCCGAGCCTCGCCGCTGCGGCATATTGCTGCCATTCCAGTACTGCATTGGCACGGCGACCAATTCGCCATTCCGGAAGGCGCATCGCGCCTGGCCGAAACACAGGGATTTCCCAATCAGGCGTTCTCGCGCGGGCCGCGCATTCTCGGCCTGCAATTTCATCTCGAGGCCGACCACCGGCACATCGAGCGTTGGTTGATCGGCCATGCCCATGAGCTGGCGGCGCATCGGCTGGATATCGCGGCGATCCGCGCGGATGCCGCTCGGCATGGCGCGATGCTGGAGTTCGCCGCGCGTGCCGTCATTGGCGAATGGCTCGATCGGGCGACGATCGGGTTGAAGGGCAAGGCACCACACCAGCCTCCAGGGTAGCTTCCTGCCTTAGCGCGTCACACTGACACCGGCATCCACCGTGCCGTACATGGTGATGCCGGATTGCCGGTCGCCGGGGGCGCCGGTGCTGGTGCAGCCGACTATCGCTCCCAGCAGGAAGACCAGACTCACCGCACTGAAGAATCCTTTTTTCATGACATTGCCCATTTCGGTCCAAATCCAGGTTGGACGATTTCGGGATGCGCGAGGTTCCTGGTATGCAGCGACTTCGGCCGCCACCGGTTATCTCCGCCGATGCAGCTTCAATTGCGACGGAATTCCCAGCCTTCCCGTATTCGCGTAAAGCACTGCGACAGGTGCGCGGCAAATTGCGTGCGACGAGCCTCCGCGGCGGCACAGGCGTCCGACGTCGGATTGTTCTGGCAACCAGCCTTGATCGACTGGATTTCGGCTCGCAGCAGTGCGTAATCCTCGTACGTGCATGCCTTACCGCCAGCGACACCTCGCTCGTCCTCGTCGAATCGTTCGAACTTTCCATTGAACCAGGGCCAGAACATCCGATGCCGCGGGATCTGTACCGCGGCGATGCGACCCTGCAGGCCGGGCATCGCATTCAACGCTGCAGCGGACACCAGCCGCGAATCGATGAAGGACATGAAATCGAGCGCGCACGATTGCGACCGTGCGTCGAACGACTCGGGAACGAGCGCCAGAACGACCGAACGCACGTGTGGTCGTCGGATCCATATCGGCGTGGTCATCATGCGGATAACCGAGAACGTCGCGCCGGGCTCTTCGCCGATCTTCAAGCTGACGAGATCGGGAGACCCGTCGTGGACCCTCGTGGAAAAGAACGCCTCCGAAGCCTGTGGCGGCATCTCGGCGTGGATGCGCAGATGACACGCGTTTTCGTCCATTGCCCATTCCGGATCGAAGTACGCCAGACCACTGAGCCGGGCCGTGCGCGGCAGTACGGTCAGTGAGTAAATCTGCCCGCCGATCCGCAGCGTTGCGGCAGACCGCTCTTCGAGGGCATCGAGCGACCGGTGGGCCGCAACCGCAGTCAGCGCGGCGTGAATCGGAGCCAGGCGATCGTTGGGCAAGATTCCTCCCATGACGATCTCCAACGTCGCGGCATCGAACCGATATCTTGCGGGCATCACGGCGCGATTCGAATAGCTGCCGGTCCGGCGTTTGCCGGAGCGGTAGACGAACTTTCGCCCACCATCGCGCAGCACCGGCTCCAGCGCCGTCATCACCGCCGCACGATCCGCCGGCGTGTCATGCGTCAGCCGCACAGAGACGCGGGTAGCGGAGTAGCCGACCAGTGCCGTCAGGTTGCGCTGCAGCTGCGATTCCTTCGGGAATAGCACAATCACCGCCACCACCAAGGCGACGATCACCGCGATCGTCACCCATCGCCACACGGCAGTGAATCGGTTGCCTTGCAGTTGTTCCGCAGCCTGCGCATGGCGGTATTGACCGGATCTTGCGCGCGGGGCTCGTGCACGTCGCCAGCATGCAACCATCAGCCTGCCGATCTGATGGACAACTCCGCCGCCCAGGGGTGGCAAGATGAGAATGGCAAGGATGAAGAAAATCGCGTGCAGCAACGACATGGCGGATCACTCGAACCGGAAGCCCTCCTCGTTGTACTGCTCCATGTGCGCGGGGCCAGCAGGCGTGCAATTCTCGTCGAGACTCCTTGGCACCGGACTCCACTCTTCTCGCCATTCTCTCCGGTACCCTGCACCGGCGAACCACCACACTTTCGCAACCTCGCAATCGAAGTACTGGCATCCGTATTCGCTTCGCCAGCACCTGGCGCCATCGCTGCGCATTGACATCAGCCTATACGCCGTCCGGCTGCCCCACAGACCCGGAGCCCCTTCCTTATCGGAATGGATCACCCTTATGGGCTCCGAGGGATAGCTGAGGTCAAATCGATAATCTGTTTCGATCCGTTCACCCTCCTGGGTATTCGAATGCAAAACCGAGAAGGAGACCGGGTAACGGAACGCAAACAGCGCACACAGCAGCCACAGGCAGATCGCAATCAGAACCGTCTTTGCAGAACCACGCGGCCCCAGCTTCCACCTGGTGATGACGAACGCGACAGCGGTACACGCCAGGGCCAGGGTCCCGGGTACTAGCCAGCCGTTGAGAATCGTCGTCTCCTCCATGTGCCAGTCGTTCCCGCCGGCGACAATCACCACCGCTGCAATGAGGGAAAAAATCGCCCCCAATATCGTGGCGATTTTCGCAGTCGCGCTTCGGCGGCTTTGGTCTCTTTGCTGGGCGCTGTCTATTTGCTCCTGAAGCATAGGTTTCCTTTTGCATCCATGCGCTGCCAAAGATCGGTCCGTTTGGCAGCGAACTATTCGAACGAGTCTCGAAGTTGGCGGATACCTGATAGACGCCAGAATCAATGGGGCAATCGAGAATGGCGGCTCATATTCACGACTCCAGACGAATTGACCAATATCGAAACGATCGAAAGGATATCACCGCAATCAGGTAAAACGAATTGGTGATCGCGACCGGCCTGATCGGGAATAAGGGGACTACGCTGGCAGCGATGCGATCGGACGGATCGGTACGAAAAACGAGATGGCATTTCGGCCCCGAAATGACCGAGTCAACCAATCGTGCGTGCGACAACCTGTCGCAGAACTGCCGTCATGCCAGATATTGGGTTACGGTCGGTGTTCCTCTGCGCTTGCGGCCACAACGCTCTGCGCCCACCGAAGAATCGGCCCAAAGCGCGGCGGCAGCAGTTCGAGTGCCGCGGCAAACGACACCCAGCGGAACGCATGATGCTCCGGCCGGCCCAGCTCGGCGCTGACCGGAAGGCTGACCGTCCCTTCGTCGGACAAGGCAATATAAAAGCGTGCGACCTTGCCTTTGGCGTATGGCTCGGTTTCGCGATAGTCATCGCCCCAAGGCATCGTCAGCGCGGACAAACCTGTCTCTTCGGCAGTCTCGCGCAGTGCGGTCTGCAACGGCTCTTCGCCGGGCTCCGGCGTTCCCTTCGGAAGATCCCAATTGCCGTACGCACGCAGGACGAGGCAGCGCCATTGCGCTCCCGTCCGACGCACCACCACCAAGCCCGAAGAACGCCGGGTGACTGTCATTTCCGCCTCCGCTGGACTATTCGAGCACTGTAACCCGATTGGCCGATTGGTATCACTGTTCCGGCCTGTCGCATTGCTGCACGCAGTGAGCGGAAATGACACAAGGCACATCGCGAACGGCCGATCCCGCATGCCGGCGCATCGCTGAGCGATTCCGCAACAACTGTCCTCGTACGGCGCATCGGCCGGTCATTGTGTGCGGCGCCTCGGGACGCCCACGCCGAGCGTCCTGTTTCGTTTTGCCGCATCGATCGGCACGGCTGCTTCAAGCGTGCGCATCGGTGCCTCACCGCGCCACAGCCCTTCGATCCGCTCCTCTTCTTCAACTGCTCCGGCACGCCGCTTGCGCAATGCGCCCGGCCGGCAAACCGGCTGCATCAGATCAACAACACAAGAGGAGACATCCATGCACAAGCAGCACGCAACACCGAAACCGCCCCAACAATCCATCCGCCGCGCATGTGTCCTCGCCGCGCTGGTCTGCACGAGCCATGCAGGCGCCGCGGAGTTCCAGGCCGGCGACTGGACGCTGACGGTGGGCGGCAATATCAATGCCTTCTATACGACGAACTCGTGCTCGGGCGACAACATCGGCGGCCTCGCGCTTGGCAGCCGCGCGCTCGCTTGCGGTGGCAAGGACAACAGCACGGTCATCGGCAATGGCCTGCTGCCCAGCTATCTGTCGGTCGGCGCGAAGTCGCGCCAGGACGAATACGATGTGGCCGCGCTGATCGGTATCGGGGCGGCAGCCGCGACCGGCGACGCCATCTCCCAGAACAACGTGGTGGACGTGCGCCAGGCCTACCTGACGTTCGGCAACAGCAGCATGGGCACGGTCAAGCTCGGCCGCGACTATGGGCTGTATGGCTACAACGCGATCATCAACGACATGACGCTGCTCGGTGTCGGTGCCGCGACCCGTGCCACGCAGCGCGGTCGCGTGTCGCTCGGTCATATTGGCGCGGGCTACGCCTATGTCGGCACCTATGGCCAGTTCGTCTACACCACCCCGTCGTTCAGTGGCTTGTCCGTCGATGTGGCAGTGATGAGCCCGGTCGATCAGCAGCCGGTGATCGGCGTACCCGACTACACGGCGAAGAACACGCCGCAGTTCCAGGGCCGGGTCAATTTCGGCACCGAGCAGTACAAGCTGTGGCTGGGCGGCAAGTCGCAGCGCATGGAGGACATCGCTGGAAATTCGCTGAACATGGCGGCAGTGGAAGTCGGCGGCTCGGTCAACGTCGGGCGCTTTGGCCTGCTGGCGAACTACCAGACCGGCAAGGGCCTGGGCATTCTCTCGGATGCGGACCAGGGCGATGTGCGGACCTCCGCCTATCTTGTGCAGGGCACGTACAAGGCAACGGATCGAATCAAGCTCGGTCTGGGCTATGGCCAGAGCCGCAATCGCGACAACCCAGGGACCGGACTCAAATCCAACGCCAATCTCACCGCGGGCCTGTATTACAGCCTGACCAAGAGCATCACGTTGGTCGCCGAGATCGGCGAGACGCGATCGAAGTCGTTCGACGGGCTGTCGGCGAGGCAGCGCGGCGGCGCGTTGGGGGGCATCCTGCTGTTCTGATCACGACCACCGCCTTGACGCGCCGTTCATGGCGGACGCCGGCTCCGCAGTCCGAACGCTCGGCCCGTGAGGCTCGCGCCGGCCGCCCGCACGCGTGGCCGAACCGGCCACGCGGCGCTGCGTTCGGATTCACGTCGCTGGCGGCCTTGGATCCCGCCGGCCGGGCGTCAAGCGATCATCCGGCCAGCATCAAGGATGCACCGGCCCCAATTGCACCAGCGTCGGGTCCGGCAGCGGATTGCTGGCGCGCGGCGTCACCACCGAGGGCAGGATATTGAACAGCTGGCCGCGCAGCCGGATGTCCTGCGACGAAGCGCCGACCAGGACATCGACCGCGCCGGCTTCCGATACCCACGCATTGCGGGCTGGGTCGAAATACGACAGCGAGCGCTGGTCCAGGTACACCGTGACCCGTTGCGTTTGCCCCGGTTGCAGGAAGACCTTGGTGAATCCCTTGAGCTCCTTGACCGGTCTGGGCACCGCGGATCCGCGCTGGCTCACGTAGACCTGTGCCGCTTCGGCACCCGCCATCTGGCCCGAATTGGTGATATCGAACGACACGGCGATCCGGCCCTGCCCCGCGGCAAACCCTGGCGACACGCTCAGCGACGAGTAGGCAAAGGTCGTATAGGAAAGCCCGAATCCGAACGGGAACAGCGGTGCCACGTTGCTGCGTTCGAATCCCCGATAGCCGACGAAGATGTCCTCGGTGTAGGTCATCGCGCGGATGTTCGGATCGTTGGAAAACTGCGGGTAGTTCGGATAGGTCGGGTTGTCCGTGATGTTCCGCTCGATCGTGATGGGCAGCTTGCCGGAAGGATTGACGTCGCCGAACAGGATCTCGGCCAGCGCCTGCCCGCCGTTCGAGCCGGGATACCACGCGTGCAGGACCGCGCCTACTTGATCGATCCAGTTGCGCATGTCGAGTCCGGTGCCACCGTGCAGCACGGCGATCGTGCGCGGATTCGCTCGCGACAGGTTGGCGATCAGCTCGTCCTGGAATTCCGGCAGCGTAAAGGGATGATCGAATCCTTCTCCCTCGTACTCCGCGCTGTTGCCGGCCGCGACCACCACCGCATCGTAGTTGCGCAGATCCGCTGGCGCCTGCAGCGAGGCCCAGCTCAATTGCGCGCCGAGGAAGCCGCCGAACACAGGGATATAGCCAGGGCGGCGCGAGTAGTCGAACTGCACGGTATAGGTCTGCCCAGCCTGCAGATGCATGCGCGCGCTCAGTGGCACGGTAGGCGGAATCACGTTGTTGGGAAGCGGCGTCCCCTCGCCGTTGTCCATGATCAGCTGGCCGTTGACGTAGACACGGACCGCGCCATCGGCCCTGGCCTTGAACACATGGGGCCCGGTGATCGTGGGCCGGATCGTGGTCGTCCAGCGTACCGACGACGGTGGCGCCGAGCCGTCGCCGCCATAGCGCGTGGTATAGGCGCTTCCCGGCGGCGCATTGCCCGACGTATCGAGGTTGATCACCGGCTCCACGCGCGACAACACCGGCGCACCGCTCCAGGTGGCATTGGCGAAATACTGCGCCTGCACGCCCGGCTGCCCAGTCGGCGTGGTCCAGGCGGAGCGGGCCGGATCCAGCGTCAGCGCGTCGAGCAACACGATATTCGTGCCCGGACCGGCGATCTGCCGCAAGCCGTCGATCTCGGTGATGAAGCGCGAGGCCCGGACATAGGCGCTGCCGAAGCCGGTCGGCGGCACGTCGGTGGCCAGCCGTCCAATCACCGCGATATTGCGCACCGAGCCGCGCTGCAATGGCAGCAGTTGCCCGCCGTTCTTCAGCAGCACGATGCCCTCGCGCGCCACGTCCAGCGCGGCGCGCTCGGAAAACGGAGGATGCGATTCGCCGGTCGCCGGCGGCACGCTGCCGATAAACCCGTACGCCACGACGCGCCCAAGAATGCGCCGCACCTTGTCATCGAGCTGGGCTTGCGTCAACGAGCCGTTTGCCAGCATCGCGCTTAGCGCCGCCGGCGTGAAATGCAGCGCTGACGGCCGTTCGATATCCACGCCCGCCACTGCCGCGGCCTGGCCATGTTTCAGCGTCGCATAGTCGGTCTCGACGATGCCCTTGAATCCCCATTCGTTCTTCAGCACCCGCTGAATCGCATGCTCGCTCTCGCAAACGGGATCGGCGCCATTGAGCCCATTGAATCCGCACATGATCACCGCGACATTGGCGTTCTTTACAGCCGATTCGAACGGCACCATGTAAATTTCCCGCAGTGCCCGCTCGCTGATGGTCTCCATCAGGTTGAAGCGGTTGACCTCCTGCTCGTTGGCGAGATAGTGCTTCGCGTCGGCCCACACGCCTTGCGACTGGATCGCATTGACCTGCGCGGCGCCCAGCACCGCGCCAAGAAAGGGATCCTCACCGGACAGGTACTCGAACGCACGGCCGGCGAAAGGCGTGCGATACATGTTCAGGCCAGGGCCGGTCACCTGCTGGAACCCGTGGTTGCGCGTGTCCAGGCCAAGGCCGACGCCCATCTGCTTGGCGCGATCGACGCTGAATGTCGATGCGAGCGCAGGGCCGGCCGGATAGGCGACGCCTTGCGGATCGCTCAACCGCACGCCAAGGCCGCCGTCCGTCGCGCGGATCTGCGGCACGCCCAGCCGAGGCAGCGGCTTGACGTCCCATGCGCCGGTGCCGCTGACGTAGTCGAGCTTCTCGGCTTGCGTCATCTGGTTGAGGATCGATTGCACGATCGCGTTGATCTGTGCATCGGTGGAAGGCGCTTGCGCCGGAGCCGGATGTGCGGCCAGCAAAGTCGCACCGACGAGCGATATCACTGCAATTCGAGCACCCATCTGTTGCCTCCTTGGCGGGGTCACCAAAGGCTGAACATCGACATGCGGGCCGCATATTGCAGACGGTAGTTCGGGCGATCCAAATGAGAAGACGCGTAACGATCTGTTACAGCTTTCGTCTTCTCCGTCCTGACGGTTTGGGACAAGACTGCCCCTACGAAGGCAGCGCAGGGCCGCACTGCCAAGCGTGCCGCACCGTGCAGCGATTGCAGAGAATCAGGAGGTGCAAGGTGAAACAGGATTCGATGACCCGCTGCGCCGGCGTAGCGTTCGCCGCAGCGCTGGCAGCCCTTGCGGTGTCGGCGTGCGGCGGTGACGATGACCGCAGGGTCGGTGTATCGGAAGCCCCGGCGACGCAGGCGCAGGGAAGTACGGCGCCGACCGGCTCTGGCGCAATAGATCCGTCCTCGCTGGTCTCGCCGGTCAGCAATGCGCCGGTAGGCGAGCAGAAGGTACAGGAGACGCGAAACCCCGCAGGAAGCGATCCGAATCCGCCGCGTCATTGATCGCTTCGGATCGAGCGGCAGGTCAACGGCAAAGCTTGCTTGCCTTCAAGCCAAAAGGGCTCGAGACCTTTCACCGCTGCATGGGGCAAGGACTATGCGACTCCACGCCCCATCTTCTCCAGGTTCACGAGCCGGTCGTACTCCTCGCCGCCGAGCACCCCCAGGTCGACCGCCGCCTGACGTGGCGACACTCCCATTGCCATGGCGTGGCGCACGATCCGTGCTGCCTGGTCGTAGCCGATCACTGGATTGAGCGCGGTGGCCGCCAGAAGCGGACTCTCGAGCTGTCGCGCCATGGTCGCGTGATTCGGCTCCAGTCCCGGAATCACCCGCTGTGCCAGCGTACGCGCGCTGTCTGCGAGCAGTCGAATGGACTGGAGCACGTTATGGATCAACACCGGCTTGGCGACGTTCAGCTCGAAATTGCCGCTGGCGGCTGCCATGGTTACGGTCACGTGATTGCCGGCCACCTGCATGCCAGCCTGCACCATGACCTCGGCGATCGTCGGGTTGCGTTTGCCCGGCATGATCGACGATGTCAACCCGTCCTCCGGCATGACGATTTCTCCGATGCCGCAGCTCGGCCCCGAGCTCATCCAGCGCAGATCGTTGGCGATCTTGATGAACGATGCCGCGATCACGTTCAGCGCGCCAGACAGCTCCAGCAGCGCGTCGTGGGCTGCCATGCCTTCGACCTTGCAGGGATTGGGACGAAATGGCTGACCCGTCAGGCGGCTTGCCTCGTCGCAGAATGCCTGCGCAAATCCGGCGGGCGCGTTTAGTCCGGTCCCTGCGGCGGTGCCGCCCTGCGGCAACATCAGCAGCCGCGGCATCGTCGATTCGATGCGTGCCACCGCGTGATCCATCTGCGCGGCGAAGCCTTCGAAGCTGCGGCCCAGCGTCGTCGGCACGGCATCCATCAGATGCGTGCGGGCCAGCTTCAGGATATCGGCGAAGTCCCTGGCGCGGGCCTGCAGACTGTCTCGTAGTGCCGTCAGTGCCGGTAGCAGCGTGCCTTGCAATTCCAGCACCGCACCAAGGTGCATCACCGTCGGAAAGCTGTCGTTGGATGATTGCGAGCGATTGACGTGATCGTTCGGATGAACGGGCCGCTTGGTCCCCAACGGTTGGCCTAGCCGCTCGTTCGCGCGATTGGCGATGACCTCGTTCGCATTCATATTGGTCTGCGTACCGGATCCCGTCTGCCAGACCGTCAATGGAAAATGGTCGTCGAAGGCGCCGTGCCACACCTCTGCGCTCGCATCGATGATGGCGGCCGCAATGCCGGCATCCAGCGCGCCGCACTGCAGATTGGCCGTGGCCGCCGCCATCTTGTGCAGGCCGAACGCGCGGACCAGACAGGGCGGGAAGCGCTCGCTGCCAATGTCGAAGACGGCCAGGGCACGCTGGGTCTGCGCGCCCCAGTAGCGGTCGGCGGGGATGTCGACCGGGCCGAAGGCGTCGTATTCGGTGCGGGTCGCCGTCATCGCGCTCAGTCCAGCGAGATATTGGCCTTGGCCGCCAGCACCTTCCAGCGGGCGACTTCCGCTTCGGTGTGCTTTCCCAGCGCGCTGGCCGTGTACTGGTCCTCGCGCAGCATCTGGATCGCCTGCGCCGACAACCGGTCGGTGAACGCCTTGTCCTTCATCACTTTCAAATAGGCCTGCTGCATCTTTTCCACTGCCGCCGGTGCCGTGCCCTTGGGCGCATAGATGCCATACCAGGTTGCCGCTTCGAAGCCGGGAGCGACCGTCTCGGCAAGCGTCGGCACGTCCTTGAGCTGTGCCACCCGCCTGGCCGACGTGACGGCCAGCGGCCTGACCTTGGCCTCGGTGATTTGCGGCAACGCGGTGTTGGTCTGGTCGAACATGCCATCGACCTGCCCGCCGATGACATCGATCAGCGCCGGACCCGCACCCTTGTACGGCACCAGCGAGACCTTGATGCCGGCGGACGAGGCGAACATCGCCGCGATCAAGTGCGAGGTCGAGCCCATGCCGGCATTGCTGATGAATAGCTTGCCCGGATTCTGTTTGCCATAGTCGACCAGCGCCCTTACATCCTTGGCGGGATGGTCCTTGCGCACCATCAAGACCATTGGCGTATCCGGAAAGCGGAAGACCGGGGCAAAGTCCTTGACCGGGTCGTAGGGCAGCTTCTTGTAGAGCGCCGGCGCGGCGCCCATATAGCCCATATGCCCCACCAGCATCGTGTAGCCGTCCGCGGGCGCGCGAGCTGCCTTCCCTGCCCCGATCGTGCCGCCTGCGCCAGGCGTGTTTTCGATGATGATCGACTGGCCGACTTCGCGCGACACGCGGTCGGCAATGGTGCGTGCCAGCGCGTCCGTGGGGCCGCCGGCGGCGAAGGGCACGATCCAGGTAATCGGCCGGGTCGGCCAGTTCTGCGCGTGTACCGACGCCGCGGCAAGCAGCGCGGCGATCGTCATCGAGGCGCGCACGACGGTTGGGATGGCTTTCATGATTTGTCTCCTTGGTAGGCTGCAGCGATCGGACTGCTTCGGCCCGCCGCCGCAATGGATGCGCTTGAGTCGTTCGATGCGATCGATGCGCGTTGACCGGCCTCGGTCCCGTACTGGCGGCGCTGGCTCAGGGGATTTCCGCCGATAGAGCGACGGCGCGGTCCACCATCTGCGGCGCGAGTCCGAGGTAGTTGGCGGGATCGACCATCTGCTCGATCGCCGCACGGTCGAAGTGCTGCGTGACAGCGGGCAAGGCGAGCAGGGCTTCGGCCAGCGTGCCGCCGGCTTCGTTGACGGTGCGGCAGGCGTCGTAGACGACGTCATGCGCTTGTTGGCGACCGATATGCGGGGCCATCCGCATCATCACGGCTTCGGCCACGATCAGGCCCTTGGAGATGCCGAGGTTGTGAGCCATGCGTGGCGCATCGACGATCAGTCCGCCGAGCGCGAACTTTGCCTGGTGCAGCGCGCCGGACGTCAGGATGAAGCTCTCGGGAATCGCGATCCACTCCGCGTGCCATGGCCCCGTGGCGCGCTCGAAGTCCTGCACCAGCGCATCGACCATCAAGCCGGCGTGCTGACGCACCGCCTTCGATGCCGCCAGCATCAGTTCGCTCGAGATGGGATTGCGCTTCTGCGGCATCGTGCTGCTCGCCCCGCGCCCCTTGACGAAGGGCTCGTAGACTTCCGCAAACTCGGTGGACGCCATGATCATGATGTCCAACGCGATCTTGCCGAGCGAGCCGGTGACCAGCGCGAGCAGATTGACGGCTTCGGCAAGGCCGTCGCGCGCGACGTGCCATGTCATGGTTGGCACGCCCAAGCCCAACTCCTCCGCCAGCGCGCGCTGCACCGCGAAGCCCTTGTCCCCTATCGATGCCAGCGTGCCCGCGGCACCGGCAAATTGCACCACCGCCACCCTGGGCCGCAGTTGGGCCAGGCGCTGCTGGTGCCGGTCGAACATCGCAAGCCAGACAGCGGCCTTGTAGCCGAAGGTCACCGGCAGCGCTTGCTGCAGGTGCGTGCGGCCGGCCATCGGGGTATCGCGATGCGCCTTGGCGAGATCGGCCAGGATGCCGCGCAGCGCGCGAATATCGGCGTCGATGCTGTCCAGCCCGTCGCGCACCTGCAGGGCCACCGCCGTGTCCATGATGTCCTGCGTGGTGGCTCCCCAGTGAACGTAACGTCCTGCGTCGCCGCACATCTGCACCAGCTGGTGCACCAGCGGCAGGATGGGATAGCCGACAATATCGGTTTCCTCGCGCATGTGATCGAAGTCGATGCGCTCGATACGCGCTTCGCGTGCGATCGTCTCGGCCGCTTCGGCCGGAATCACGCCAACGCGGGCTTCGGCCCTGGCAAGGGCGACCTCGACGTCGATGTAGCGCTGTACCAGCGCACCGTCGGAGAAGATCTCTCGCATCTTCCTGGTCCCGAAAGCATCGCGGAACAGCGCGGAATCGACGACGGTACTGGCGGCGGGAATGCTGTAGCTGGGCATGGAGCGACCTTGTTGCAATAGGCTGGTCGTTCGATATGTTCGAACATATTCGCATTAAATATGTTCGAACATATGCCGGGAAATAGGTGTTAACCCTTGAATCGCGCTCCGTTGAGTCGGGGACAATGGCGAAATGAGCAGACGAACCGCATCAGAGATCACTCGCGAACTGTTGGACGGCATCAAGGGCGGCCGCTATCCGGTCGGAGCGCTGTTGCCCACCGAGTTCGAGTTGTGCGAGCAGTTCCACGCCAGCCGCTACACGATCCGCGCTGTATTGCAGGAACTGCAGGACCTCGGGCTGGTGTCGCGCCGAAAGAACGTCGGCACACGTGTCGAAGCCGCCGAGCCCAAGGCGGTGTTCAAGCCGACGCTGGCGTCGGTCGAAGATCTGATGCAGTTCGGGGAGCAGCATCGGCGCGTAGTGCAAGCCGTGGAGACGACCGTCGCGCCTGCCGAAGTGGCTGCTGCGTTGGGTGGCACGCCGGCAACGAAATGGCTGCGCATTTCAAGCGTGCGATGGAACGACGATGCGGCCGCCACGCCGATCGCGTGGACCGACATCTATATCGATACCGCCTACGAGGACATCGGCGCCATCGTGCGAGATACGCCGGACGCGCTGGTCAGCTCGCTGATCGAGTCGCGCCACGGCCGGCAGATCGCCGAGATCGAACAAAGCGTACGTGCCTCGACGCTGACCGACAAACGCGTGGCCCGCGCGCTCGGCATCGAAATCGGGTCGTCGGTGCTGAAAGTCGTGCGCCGCTACCTTGACGAGGCGGGCGACACCTTCGAAGTCTCCGTCACCATCCATCCCGCCGAGACGTTTTCCGTGACGACGCGGATGAGGCGTTCGACGCGATGATCGCGCGTGGCGGCGGAAGGCTGAGGCAGTCGAGATGTTCGGGTGGAGACCTGCGGTACGCCGCCGGCTCCCACCCCTGGTCCGGGGTGCAGGCCGGCAGCCTTGTCCGTGTTATCCAGGCTTACCGCAGATAATTGAACAGATTCATCCCCTGAATCTGCATGAACGACTGCTGTGCCGCCTGCAGCGCGGTCTGGCGCTGATAGTACTCGGCGATCGCCGACGCGTAGTCCAGATCCTGCAGGCCCGACAGCGTCTGCTCGTAGTTCAGGTCGCGGTTGGCGCCGATGGTGTCGAGCGCATCGAGTTCCTGCATGCGCGAGCCGACCGACGCGCGCACGGTCAGCACGTTGTCGAGCGAGTTGGACATCTTGCGGTTGGCGGTCGACAGCGCGTTATCGAGCCGCGCACGGTCGGCCTCGGTGACGATCGGCTGCTTCAGCGCGTCGATGGCGGCCTGGATGTTCGCGAAGATGTCGGTGCCCGCCTGCTTGGCCGGGGCCAGCGTCATCGAGTCGCCGTTGGCCGGCGCGCCCTTGACGGTAAACGACACGCCGCCGAACTGGATCGCGTCGCCGGCGACATACGGCGTCGACGGTACGATGGCCGTGGGCGGCACGGCGCTGTTGTCGGTGACGGTGTAGCTGGTATTGCCGGCGCCGTCGACGGTGAAGTCGATCGAGAATTCGTGGCCGTACAGCGGGTTGCTCGGGTCGGTGACCGACAGCGCGCCGTAGAGCGCCGTGCCGGTATTGCCGCCGCCTTCGGTCATCACGTAGTCGGCCGAGCCGGTGACGCTGAGGAATACATCGCGGCCGTTGTCGCCGGCGGCCATCTGGCGGGCGACGTCGACCTGCAGCAGTTGCGAGCCGGTGTCGCCGACGTATTGCACGGTGCCGCCATTGGCCGCGAACGGCGGGGTGCCCGACTTGAAGCCGGCAAACAGGTACTGGCCGTTGCCGTCGTCGGCGTTGGCCAGTCCCAGCAGCTGCTCGTAGTTGCTCTGCAGTTCGGACGCGATCGAGGCGCGGTCGGCGTTGCTGATGGTGCCGTTGCCGCCGTTGACGATCAGCGTCTGCACGTTCTGGATCGTGGTGATCACGCTCTGCAGCGTCTTTTCCTCGAGCGCCAGGCTGATGTTGGCCTGGGTACGCGAGGTGGCGTATTGCTCGTTGACGCCGATCGACTGCGTCACACCGAGTGCGCGCGTGGCGGCAATCGGGTCGTCGGACGGGTTCAGCACGCGCCGGCCGGTGCCGAGCTGCTGCTGCACGTGCAGCAGCGAGGACTGCTGGCCGTTCATCGCGGACAGGCCGAGCTGGTAGAACGTGGAAGTGGCGACACGCATGATGGTTTCCTGGTCTCGGTAGGCGGGCGGCCCGTCAGCGGATATTGATGATGGCGTCGAACAGCGACGAGGCGGTCTGGATCACCTGCGCGCTGGCCTGATAGAGCTGCTGGAAGCGCAGCAGGTTGACGGTTTCCTCGTCCATGTTGACGCCGGAGACCGACTGCTGGGCGGTACGCACCTGGGTCGTGATGCTGTTCTGCGAGGTCGACGCGATATCGATCGACTTGGTACGGCTGCCGATGTCGTTGACCAGCTCGGCATAGGCGTCGTTGAAGCTGGACACGCCGTTGATGGTCTTGGTGGTCTGCAGCTTGGCCAGCACCAGCGCATTGCCGTTGTCGGACGAGCCGCCGACGTTGGAGCCGATCGTGAAGCTGTCACCGGCCTTCGGCGCGCCGCCGAAGCTGACGGTCACGCCGTCGAACGTATAGTCGACCGCGCTGCCGTTGGGCACCGGGCCGGCGTCCGGCGTCACCGGATTGCCGGCGGCGTCGGTGAAGGTATAGCCGGTGCCGTCGTAGGTCGCGACGATCTTCGACGGCGGCACGTTGAAGCCCTGTGCGACATTGCTGACCTTGGCCGTACCGGAGCCGACATTGGATGCGCTGCTCTCGGCGAGCACCGGCGAGGCGGCGGCGACCTTGGCGGGGTCTGTGATGGCGAGGTCGAACGAACGAGCGACATTGCGGGTCGGCTGGATCTGGAAGGTGTCGCCCGCGGCCATGGTGCCGCCGACCGTGATGCTCAGGCCGTCGGCCGTGAAGGTGGGGCCGGCGCCGGTGGCGACCACTTCGTTGTCGGACATCCGCACCAGGCTGTAGCTGGTACCGTCGTAGGTCACCGTGTAGTCACTGGTGGTCAGCGCGGTGGCATCGGCAACCGTGGCCGCCACCGTGCCGGTGCCGTTGTTGCGCGTGTTGCCGATCACGGTCGGCGAGCCCATCGCGAACATGTCGCCGCCGATCTGGCCCTTCAGGTCCATGCCCAGGCGGTGCTGCGCGTTGAAGGTCTGGCCGATCGCCAGCGACAGTCGGCCGATCGCGTTCTGCGCGGCGTCGAGGGTCTCGCTGCGGAACTGCATCAGGCCGCCGATGCTGCCGCCGCTGAACAGCGCGTCATCCATCTCGATCGCGGTGCCGTCCGGAAGCGTATAGGCGATGCCCATCCGCGACGGGTCGGCCGCGGATTGTACGGCCTTCAGGTCGTACGAGTTGGCGCCGACGACCAGCGGCTGGCCGTTGCCGACGAACACGTTGTAGCTGCCGCCGTCCTGCGCGACCACCTTGACGCCGACGAGCTTGTTCAGTTGCGCGACCATTTCGTCGCGCTGGTCCAGCAGATCGTTGGGCGGCTGGCCGCCGCTGGCGGCGGTGGCCTTGGCGATCTCGCTGTTCAGCGAGGCGATCTCCTTGGCGAAGGCGTTCACCTGCGTGACCGAGCTCTGGATCTCGCTGTTGATGCCTTCCTGCTGGTTCTGGAAGTACGACGCCGCGGAACGCAGCTGGCCGGCCAGCGACTGGGCGGCGTTCAGCATGTTCTGGCGGACCGCGGTATCGCCCGGCTTGTCGGCCACGCCCTGCACCGCGGCGAAGAATTTCTGCATCAGCGGCGCGATGCCGCCCTTCTGGTCGGCCAGCAGGCTGTCGATCTGCTTGATCTGTTCCGAGTACGTCGACAGGTGCGCGCTCGACGTTTCGGCGGCGCGCAGCTGGCCGGTCAGGAATTCGTCGTAGACCCGCATCACCGTGGTGGTGGTCGAGCCCTGGCCGAAGAAGCCCTGGCTGGTGTACTGGCCGCCCGACGACGCGATGATCGTGTTCTGGCGCGTGTAGCCGGCGGTCGCCGCGTTGCTGACGTTATGGCCGATGGTCGTCAGCGCGTTCTGTGCCGTATTCAGGCCGGACAGGCCGATATTGAAGAGAGACATGCACTAGCCCCGGATTCTGTTGGTCGCCCTGGCCGCGCGATGCAGTCGCGACCGTGGCGGTGGATGAGGGTGGTAACGGCAGATTGGGCGGCGGACTTTAGGGTTGCGGGTCGTTTCGGGCGGCGGTGGCGTGCGAAACGCCAAATGCCCTCTCCCCCGCCCCTCTCCGGCAAGCGGGAGAGGGGAGAAAGCCGGCGGTGTTCTGGATCGCACAGCCGGTCCTTAGACCGGCACCTTGCGCATGATCCTGACCAGCTTCGCTCCATACTCGGGATCGGTCGCATAACCGGCGCGCTGCAGGCCGTGGGCGGCTTCCTCGGCCGAGCCCGCCGATACCACGCCGGCATAGCGCGGGTTGTTGGTCAGCAGCCTTGCGTAGTCGGAGAAGGCTTCCTCGTACGAGCCGTAGGCGCGGAACTTCGCCTTGATCTTCTGCGGCTGGCCGTCGACGTATTCGGTGGTGGTGATCTCGGCGACCGGGCCCTTCCAGTTGGCGCCGGCCTTGATGCCGAACACGTTGTGGGTAGTGCTGCCGTCCGCATGGGTGATTTCGCGGCGGCCCCAGCCCGACTCGAGCGCGGCCTGGCCCAGGATCAACCGTGCCGGCACGCCGCTGGCGCGCGAGGCGGCCACGGCCGGGCCGGCCATGCGGCTGACGAAGGCGCTGATATGGGACGGCGTGTCTTCGGACATGGCGGCGCCGCCCTGCCACTGGCCGCTCTGTTGCGCCTGGTACTGGCGCAGGCCCGCGGTCGGGTTCCAGTTGGCGCCCGGCACCACGGTGCCGGCGCGCGGCACCTGTTCCTCGTCGGCCCCGGCCGCGGCGGTGGTGCGTCCGTCCAGCAGCGGACCGAGGGAGCCCGCCACATCGTCCATGCGGCTGGCGGCGGCGGCCTCCGGCGGCAGCGGCTGGCCGCTGGCACGCGCCAGCTGGCGCGCCATCACCTCGGCCAGGCCAATGCCCTTCGACGACAGATGCTGGGCCAGCTGCTGGTCCAGCATCGACATATAGAGCTTGGTCTGCTCGTTGTCGAACAGCCCATCCTGCGGCGTCGCTTCCCGCATGCTCTTGAGCACCATCTGCGTGAAGACGGCCTCGAACTGTTTGGCGGCGGCCTTCAGCGTGTCGGCGCTGCCGTCGCGCGCGCCCTGCTTCAGCGCTTCGAATCCCTGCGTGTCGAGCGCGAAGCGCTGCGACAGATCGGCTTGAGCGTGGATCGGTTGGCTCATGCGATGGCCCGTCGCGATCAGATGATTTCGAGCTCGGCGCGCAGCGCGCCCGCCGCGCGCATCGCTTCCAGGATGGTCTGCAGATCGGCCGGCGTCGCGCCCAGCGAGTTCAGGCCACGGACCACCGCCGACAGCGAGGCGCCGGCGCGGACCAGCTGCAGCGAACCGCCGTCGCGCTTCAGGTTGATCTCCGACACCGGCGCGACCACCGTTTCGCCGCCGCTGAACGGCGCCGGCTGGCTGATCACCGGCTGGGTATTGATGACGACCGACAGGTTGCCGTGCGCGATCGCGCAGTCCTGCACGGTGACGTCCTGGTTCATCACGATCGAGCCGGTGCGGGCGTTCAGGATGACCTTGGCCGCGGCGCGGGCCGGCGTCACGTCGATGTTCTCGATGCGCGCGAGCATCGCCACGCGCTGCGACGAGGCCTGCGGCACGCGCACCTGCACCACGCGCGCGTCGAGCGCGCTGGCCACGCCGCCGCCCAGATTGCGGTTGATCGCCTCGACCACGCGCTCGGCGGTGCCATAGTCGGAGCTCTTGAGCTCCAGCGTCAGCATGCCGTTGTCCGCCTGGAACGCCGGCACCGCGCGTTCGACGATGGCACCGTTGGCGATGCGGCCGACCGCCAGCTGGTTGATCTGTACCTTGCTGCCGTTGGCGGAGGCACCGGCGCCGCCGACCAGCAGGTTGCCCTGCGCGATCGCATAGACCTGGCCGTCGGCGCCCTTGAGCGGCGTCATCAAGAGCGTGCCGCCGCGCAGGCTCTTGGCATTGCCCATCGACGACACCACCACGTCGAGCTGGCTGCCCGGCTGCGCGAACGGCGGCAGCGTCGCGGTGACCATCACCGCGGCCACGTTCTTCAGCTGCATGTTGCGGCCGGCCGGCAGCGTGATGCCCAGCTGCGACAGCATGTTGGTCAGACTCTGCGTCGTGAACGGCGTCTGCATGGTCTGGTCGCCGGTGTTGTCCAGACCAACCACCAGGCCGTAGCCGACCAGCGGATTGTCGCGCACGCCCTGGATGGTCGCCAGGTTCTTCAGGCGTTCGGCATGGGCGGGGCCCGCGGGCAGCAGCAGGCCAAGCGCCAGCACCAGGGCGAGCGCGAACAGCGGCAGGAGGCCCGGCGTGGAGACGCCGGGACGGCTAGAGCGGCGGCAACCGCGGAGGCAATCAGCCAGGCGCAAAGACATGACGCGAATCAGAACGGTGAAACGTTGAGGAAGAAGCGCTGCAGCCAACCCATGTTCTGCGCTTCGTCGATATAGCCCTTGGCGGTGTATTCGATGCGCGCGTCGGCCACCTGGGTCGACGGCACCGCGTTGTCGCCGGTGATCGTGCGCGGATTGACCACGCCCGAGAAACGGATGAATTCCGCGCCCTGGTTGATGGCCATCTGCTTCTCGCCGGACACCACCAGGTTGCCGTTGGCCAGCACTTCGATCACGGTGACCGTGATGGTGCCGTTGAACGTATTGGCCGCGCTGGAACCGCCGCTGGAGCGAATCCCGTTCTCGCCGCTCATGTTGGCGTTCTGGCTGGCGCCGAACAGGCCGCCGAGCGCGCGCGGCACCGCGTCGAAGGCCAGCGCCGCATTGCTGGTGCGCGAGGCGTTGGTGCCCGAGTTCTTCGACGCGTTGACGTTCTCGCTGATCACGATGGTCAGGATGTCGCCGACGTTGCGCGGGCGGCGATCCTCGAACAGCGGGTTGCCGGCGTAGGAGTTCTGATAGATCGAGCCGGTCGGCGCGATCATCGGCCGCTGCTCGGCCCGGGCCGTGGTCGGCATCTGCACCAGCGGCTCGCGCGGCATCAGCGCGCAGCCGGTGGCCAGCAGCGGCCCCAGAATGCAGGCCAGACGGCAGGCCGACCGGCCCAGACGGAACAGCATGGCGTTCATGTTCAACCCAGCTGAGTCAGGCGTTGCAGCATCTGGTCGGACGTCTGTACGGCCTTGCTGTTGATCTCGTAGGCGCGCTGGGTCTGGATCATGCTGACCAGCTCCTCGACCACATTGACGTTCGACGCTTCGACGTAGTTCTGCTGCAGGATGCCGGCGCCGTTCAGGCCGGGGACGGTCGGGTTCGGTGCGCCCGACGCGTCGGTCTGCACGTACAGGTTCTCGCCCAGGCTTTCCAGGCCGGTCGGGTTCATGAACGTCGCCAGCTGCAGCTGGCCGACCTGCACGTTGTTGGCATTGCCCGGCTGCGTGACCGACACGGTGCCGTCGCGCGCGATCGTCAGCGAGGTCGAGTTGGCCGGGATGGCGATGGCCGGTTCGATCACGAAGCCGCTGGCGGTCACCAGCTGGCCGTTCTGATCGACCTGGAACGAGCCGTCGCGGGTGTACGCGGTGGTGCCATCCGGCAGCGTGACCTGGAAGAAGCCCTGGCCGATGATGGCCACGTCCTTGGCATTGCCGGTCTGCTGCGGATTGCCCTGCGTGTGGATGCGCTCGGTGGCGACCGGACGCACGCCGGTACCGAGCTGCAGGCCCGACGGCAGCGTGGTCTGGTCGGACGACAGCGCGCCGGGCTGGCGGATCGTCTGATACATCAATTCCTCGAACACCGCGCGGCTGCGCTTGAAGCCCGTGGTCGACACGTTGGCCAGGTTGTTCGAGATCACGTCCATCTGCGTCTGCTGCGCATCGAGGCCGGTCTTCGCAATCCAGAGAGAGCGGTTCATGGTGTTCCTTCGGTGGCGGGCACGCGCGCCGGCGTGCCCTGTCGATTCATTGGTGGGTGCTTGGCGTCGGCGCTTAACGGTTCGACAGCAGCGCGTTGGCACGCTGCTCGTTGGCGTCGGCGCCCTGGATCATCTTGATCTGCATCTCGAAGCGGCGCGCGTTGGCGATCATGTCGACCATCGCCTCGACCGGATTGACGTTGCTGCCTTCGAGCGCGCCGGCGATCACGCGGACGGTCTGGTCGGTCTCCAGCGGCGCAGCGCCCGGCCGCAGCCGGAACAGGCCGTCGTCGCCGCGTGCGATCGCATCGGGCGGCGGATTGACCAGCCGCAGCCGGCCCACCTGCGCGAGGCCATTGGCGGTCTCGCCAGGGCCGCGCGCGGTGATGGTGCCGTCGTTGCCGATCGTCACCGTCGAACCGGGCGGCACCGCGATCGGGCCGCCGTCGCCGAGCACCTGCAGGCCGTTCGAGGTCAGCAGCTGGCCGTCCGGGCCCACCTGCAGCGAGCCAGCACGGGTATAGCCTTCCGCGCCGTCGCGCCCCTGCACCGCCAGCCAGCCATTGCCCTTGATCGCGATATCGAGCGGACGCTCGGTATAGGTCAGCGGGCCAGCCTTCATGTCGGCGCCCGGCGTGCTGGCCAGCGTGAAGGCGCGGGTGGGCGTCTCCTGCCCGACCACTGGCACCGCGCGGAACATGTTGACCTGCGCGCGAAAGCCCGTGGTCGACACGTTGGCCAGGTTGTTGGCCACCGCGGCCTGCTGGTCCAGCGTCTGCTTGGCGCCCGACAGGGCGGTGTAGATCAGGCGATCCATCTGCGATTCCTATCCAATGCTTGCGGTTACCGCTGACGTGCCGATCAGATGTTGACCAGCGTCTGCAGCACCTGGTCCTGCGCCTGGATGGTCTGCGCGTTGGCCTGGTAGTTGCGCTGGGCAATGATCAGGTTGACCAGCTGGCCCGACAGGTCGACGTTCGACGCTTCCACCGCGTTCGACTGCAGCTGGCCCATGCTGCCGCCCGGCGAGCCCAGCAGCGGCTGGCCCGAGGCGCCGGTGGCGCTCCAGACGTTGTCGCCCTCGGGCTTGAGCCCTTCGACGTTGCCGAACGAGGCCATCACGACCTGCCCCAGCGACTGGGTCTGCTCGTTCGAGTAGCTGCCCAGGATGGTGCCGTCCGCTTCGATCGAGAAGCCCAGCAGCGAGCCCGACGTATAGCCGTTCTGCACGATCGACTTCGGATCGTTGTCGTCGCCGAACTGGGTCGTGCCGGCCAGGTCCAGCTGGATGTTCATCGCGGCGGCGCCACCGGCGGCCGGCACGTTGACCGGAATCGTCGCGCCCGGCGCCGGCGTGACCAGCGCACCGTTCAGATCGAAGCGCATCGCGTTCGGACCCGACAGCTGCGCGCCGGTGGCGTCGGTCACGTAGACCTCCCAGTCGGTGCCCGTCGCGTCGGTTGCGCCCTTGCGGAAGTAGGCCGTGACCTGCTGCGCGTTGCCCAGCGAATCGAACACCTCGATGGTGCTGCTGTAGTTGAACATCGCCGCGGCGGGCGGGTTGCCGGCCGAGGTCGCGAACGGCACGGTCGGCGCGGTGCCGCGCGAGTCCAGGTTGTATTGCGCGGTGATGCGGTCGGTGGCCTTCGGCGCCATCTGGGCGCTGGACACCACCAGCGGTTGCGGCTGCACGCCGCCGCCGGGCTGCACGCCGGCCGGATAGCCGGTCAGCTGCAGGCCCTGCGCGTTGGTGATGCGGCCGTCGTCGGTGCGCAGGAACTGGCCGTTGCGCGAGAAGAAGACGGAACCGTCGGCGCCCACCATGCGGAAGAAGCCATTGCCGCCGGTGATCGCCACGTCCAGCGAGCGTCCGCTCGCCTCGATATTGCCCTGCGTGAACGACTGCACCACCGAGTTCACGCGCGTGCCCAGGCCGACCTTCGAGCCGGCGTAGACGTCGGCGAACTGTGCGGTCGATTGCTTGAAGCCGACGGTGTTCGCGTTGGCGATGTTGTTGCCGATCACGTCCAGATTCTGTGCCGCGGCATTGATGCCGCTGACTCCTTGACCGAAACCCATGATTTCCCCTTGTTACGCGTCGTACGAATTTGCCCGCGCCGGCGCCCGTGGCACCGCCGCGCTGGCGTTCTGTTGAATGCCGATGATTCGGATTAAAGGATCTTGCGAACGTCGTCGACCAGCGCGGTATGACCGCCGCCGATATCGACCAGCACGCCATTGGCATCGCCGCTGATGGCCTGCACCTTGCCGTAGACCAGCGCCACCGGCTGCACGCTCTTGCCGTCCGCGGTCGCGCTGACCTTGAACGTGTATTCGCCGTCCGGCACGACGCCGCCGGCGTTGTTCTTGCCGTCCCAGCTCACGTCGTGCACGCCGGCGGTCTGCCCCTTCAGGTCGATGGTGCGCACCACGTTGCCGTCCTTGTCCAGCACGTCGACGGTGACCGCGTCGGCGGTGGCCGGCAAGTCGATGCCGAACTGGCTCGGCTTGCCGCCCGAGACGGCGACTTCCTTGCCCGGCACCATCACCGTGCGGCCGATCAGCGCGGCCGAATCCATCGCGCGGCTGGCGCTGACCTGGTTCAGCAGCTGGGCCAGCGTCGCGTTCATCGTCTGCATGCCGCTGACCGTGCTGATCTGCGCGAGCTGCGAAGTCAGCTGCGCGTTGTCCATCGGCTTGAGCGGATCCTGGTTGTTCATCTGCGTGACGAGCATCTTCAGGAAGTTGTTCTGCAGATCCGCGGCGCTGGACGCGCTGTTGGCCAGCTGGTTGGCGGCGCTGTTGCTGTTGTTGCTGACGGGTGGCGTGGTGGTCATCGTTGGTCCCGTTGGTCCGGTTGGTCCCGTTGAAATGGCGGAATCACTGACCGATGGTCAGCGTCTTGAGCATCATGTTCTTGGCGGAGTTCAACACCTCGACGTTGGCCTGGTAGGACCGCGACGCCGAGATCATGTTGACCATCTCCTCCACCGGATTGACGTTGGGCATCACCACGTAGCCGTCGGCGTTGGCCAGCGGATGGGTGGGGTTGTGCACCATGCGCGGCGGCGACGGGTCTTCCATCACGCCGCGCACCTGCACGCCGCCGATATCGGCCTGGCCGGGCGTCGGCGCGAGGCCGAACACGACCTGCTTGGCGCGGTACGGCT
This sequence comes from Cupriavidus sp. HPC(L), assembly GCF_000307735.3. Lineage (NCBI taxonomy): Bacteria > Pseudomonadati > Pseudomonadota > Betaproteobacteria > Burkholderiales > Burkholderiaceae > Cupriavidus > Cupriavidus sp. HPC(L). Next base: position 28,150 of record NZ_AMPR02000168.1, read on the forward strand.
GACCGTTGGGCGCGACCGCGCTGTCCGCGTTGGCCAGGTTCGAGGCCGTGACGTTCATGCGCTGCGACTGCGCGGCCATCGCCGAACCGGTCACGTCGAAGATATTCATTGCGGGCATGGCTTCCTCACGACTGGATGGCGGACAACATGCCCTTGATCTTCGCGTTCATCACCGTCAGGCCGAACTCGTACTTGACCGAGTTGTCGGCGAACGCCACCCGCTCGGTGTCCATTTCGACGGTGTTGCCGTCGATGCTCGATTGCATCGGAATGCGGTACGCCAGTTCGAACTCGCTGGCGACCGAGGCCTGCCCCGGCAGATGGCGCGTCGACGTGGTCGACAGCGACACGCCGTTGGCCTGCCGCCCCCGCTCGACCGATTCGGACAGCTGGCTGGCAAAGTCGAAGTCGCGGGCCTTGAAGCCCGGCGTATCGGCATTGGCGATATTGGCGGCGATCACCGATTGCCGCTGATTGCGCAAGTTCAACGCTTCCTGCTGGAAACGGAACGACGCATCGAGTCTGTCGATCATGTCCGTATCTCGCTATCTCTCGCTATCGAGGAACGTGTGACGAAACCACGCGCCCCTGCGTCGGCAAAGGCGTGAGGGCGCCGGGATCGAACCCGGCCTTCTTTACGGGTGCCATCTTAGGTGCCGGCTGGCCAGTGCAATCGGATGAATAAGACGGGGAAACCTGCGCATTTCGGGCGGAGGGCGCGCGGGCCGCTGCCTACAATGGGGTCTCGTTGCCGGACGCTTGTCGCCTCCACGCGCGCCTGCCGCGCGCGCCCGCGTACGGCCTGCCGCCTTGTTTCTTGACTTTCCGTTTCGCCTGCCGGGATCACGCCATGTTTCGCACGCACCGATCGGCATCACGCCGCCTCGCCTTGCTGGCGCTCTGCGCGGCGCTGCCATGCACCGCCGCGCTGGCGGCCACCGCCACGACACCCGTCACGACATCCGCCTCGCCGTCCCAGGCTGCGCAGCCGTCGCCGTTCACCGACGATCCGGTGCGCGTCGCGGTCGAACAGTTCCTGCTGCGCGAGACCGCCGGGCTGCCGGGCAAGGCCAGCATCCAGGTGGTGCCACCGTCGGGCGGGCGCGCGCGCGAATGCGTGGCGCCGCAGCCGTTCCTGCCGGGCGGCGCGGCGGCCTGGGGCCGGGTTTCGGTTGGCGTGCGCTGCGGCGGAGAGCGGCCATGGACACGCTACGTGCAGGCACGCGTCTCGGTGGTGGCTGATTACTATGTCGCCGCGCATGCGCTGGCGCCGGGCCAGCCGATCGGCCCGGCCGATCTGGAACGGCGCGAAGGCGATCTTGCCGGGCTGCCGCGCGCCGTCGTCACCGACCCGGCGCAGCTCGAGGGCGCGGTCACGGCCAACCGGGTCGCGGCCGGCTCGCCGCTGCGGATGGACATGGTCCGGAAGGCGATCGCGGTCAAGCAGGGGCAGATGGTCGCCGTGACCATCGAAGGCGAGGCCTTCCAGATCCGCAGCGAGGGAAAGATCCTGGCGGACGCCGCCCCTGGCAACACCGTCCAGGTCCGGCTCAAGAGCGGGCAGGTGGTCAACGGGCTGGTGCGGGACGCCGACACGGTGGTGCTGCAGCAATAGCCGCCGCCATAGCCCAGCCGTAGCCCCACCCGCAGCCCCAGCCGTCGCCACAACGTCGTTACAGCGTGTCACAATTCGCGTCCTAAAGTTTGGCCACGCCCCGCCGTTAAGCTGAGCAAACCCAGCAAGGACATCCCGTGAAGATCCACCAATCGACCCTGCCGCGCACCGGCGAAGGTGCCGCTGAAAGCACTGGACGCACCGCGTCTAGCCCCGTGCCGGGCGCCGCACCGTCCGCGAGCGGCCTGACCATGAGCCCCCTGGGCAGCCAGGTACGCGATATCGGTTCGCGTCTGGCCCATGAGGCCGACGGCGATATCGATCAAGCCAAGGTGGACGAGATCCGCCAGGCCATCGCCGAAGGGCGCCTGAAGATGGACCCGAGCAAGATCGCCGACGGTCTGCTGGCCACGCTGCGCGAGCTGACACAGGACGGCGGCCGCTGATCAGGCTGAACCGGCTGATCTCACTGAACCCGTAGACCCTACCCCCACCGATTTCCTTCGACTTCGCGCCCATGAGCCAAGCCCTGATCGCCAGCATGCAGCGGGAAACGCAAGCCATCGCGGCCTTCGTCGATGCCCTGCAGCAGGAACGGACCGCGATTCGCGCCGGCGACTTCCAGTCGCTGGGCGAGCTGGTGCAGAACAAGCAGGAACTGGCGCAACAGATCGCGCAGCTCGGCACCGCACGCCAGGCGCAGATGGCCGCGCTCGGCATTCGCGTCGGCAGCGGCCGGCAACTGGTGGGATTGCATATCGATGAAGGCGTCGCCGCCGCGTGGCGCACGCTGGTACTGACCGCGCGCGGCGCGGCGGAGGCCAATACGCTGAACGGGGCCGTGGTGTCGGCGCACCTGGAATACACACAGGACGCGCTGCAGACGCTGCGCCAGCGCGGCGACACGGCCACGGTCTACGGCCGCAACGGCCGGGCACAGGCCGGCCCGCGCGGCGTCAGCCTGGCCAGCGGCTGATTCTCTCTCTGGGGAGAAGAGGTGCTTGCAAGCGCCACCACATAGCGGCCGCCCTCTCCCCCACCCCTCTCCCGCAAGCGGGAGAGGGGCGAACCCCACCCTTCACGCGGTCGGCTCGACCGTGCTGGCGCGCCTTCCCCGCGCCTCCAGCAGGAAATATCCCACCACCGCCGGCAGCATCGGCAGCAGGTAGTACATCGCCCGATAGGCCAGCAATGCGGCCAGCAGCGCGTGGTGCGGCACGCGGTCACCCAGCAGCACGACGAATACCGTCTCGAGCACGCCCAGGCCCGCCGGAATATGCGCGACCGCGCCGGCGATGCTGCCGATCAGCACCACGCCCAGCACCACCAGCAGCGGCACCGACGATGGCAGCAGCGTCTGGATGATGGCCGAGATGGTCAGCCAGTTGGTTATCGACAGCGCGCATTGCATGACCGCGAACCGCAGCGGCGGCAGATGGAAGGCATGGCCGCGTACCGTCCAGCGGCGCCGCCGCGCCCTGGCGCACGCGACCAGATACGCGGCGACCGCGGCCAGCAGCGCAAACCCCGCGATCTGCAGCAGCGTGGCATTGAGCCCCCACTCGGGCGGCAGCACCACGGTGCGGGCAGCCAGCACCGCGCCGAGCAGCGCCAGATAGCCGATCCAGTTGCTGACCACGCCGATCGTATAGACCGACGCGATCTGCGCGCCCGACAGTCCCGCCCCGGAATAGAGCCGATAGCGAATGCCGAGCCCGCCGACCAGCGCGCCCAGGTTCAGATTGAAGGCATAGCTGACGAAGGCGATCACCAGTACGCGCGGCGACGACAGCCGATGCCGCGCATACCAGCGGCCCAGCAGGTCGAACGCCGAATGCCAGAAATAGCTGAGCACGACCAGCAGCGCAGCCGGCGTCAGCGTGCGGTAGTCGTATTCCTGCAGCGTGACCCAGACTTCGGCCCATTCGACCTCGGCAAGCTTCCTGACCACCAGCACCACCACCAGCGCGACGAAGACGATGCCCAATACGCGGCGCGCCTGCGCCCAGCGGCTGCGCCGCCGTGTTCTCGTGTGGTGGTCAGTCGCCTGTCGTGCCGTCATCTGGTTGTCGTGGTCGATTTGCCGTCGTCGTATTGCCGTCATCCTCGCGCGTCATCCCTGTGTACCGTCATCTATTCCGCTCCGCCGGCGCCCCGCTTCAGGACCGGAAATCGCCAGGGCCGGCGCGGCGGCTCGGCGGTGGCCACCACCAGCTTCGGCGTGTGGGCCGGCAGCCAGCCCGCCCATGCGGGGAAGCGGCGCAGGAAGTGGAACATCAGCGTGGTCGCCGCCAACTGCAGCGGCGCGCGCCGCGTCTGGCGATTCGGCGGGATCTCGCGGCACGCATTGGCCATCAGCGTGTCGAGGTTCTCGCGCAGGCCGCGGGCGAAGCCGGCGTCGCGGATCACCAGATTGGCTTCGAGATTCAGCGACAGGCTCAGCGGGTCGAGATTGCTGGAGCCGACGGTGGACCAGTCACGGTCGATCACCGCGACCTTGCCGTGCAGCGGCCGCTCGCAATATTCGAAGATGCGCACGCCGGCGTCCTGAAGATGGGCGTACAGCATGTCGGCCATCCGCTTGACCCACAGCATGTCGGGGTTGCCCTGCAGGATCAGCCGCACGTCGACGCCGCGCTGCGCGGCCTCGCAGATCGCGTGCAGCACGCGATAGCCGGGCAGGAAGTAGGCGTTGGCGATCACCACCTGGTGCCGCGCGGCGCGGATCGCCTGCAGGTACTCCCATTCGATATCGGTCGGATGCGCGTCGTTGTCCCGCGTGACCAGCCACGCGGCCATGGTGCCGGCCGGCGGCGGAGGCGGGACCGCGGGCACTTCGACGTCGCCCGGCGGCAGCGTCTGCGCGAGGAAGCGATGCACCTCGTGGGCGACCGGTCCCTCCACCTCGACCGCATAGTCCTGCTTGGCCTGCGGACCATGGTCGGTCAGGTGCTGCGCGGAGAAGTTGATGCCGCCGATGAAGGCGATCCGTCCATCGATCGCCACCAGCTTGCGATGCAGCCGGCGGAACAGATTGGTCCGCACGCCCAGCAGCCGCCGGCGTGGCGCGAAGATGTGGAAGCGCACGCCCGCGGCGACCATGCCGGCGACGAACTCCGGCGGCAGATCGGGCGAGCCGTAGCCGTCGACCGTGATCGCCACATGGACACCGCGTTTTGCCGCGGCAATCAAGGCCTCGCGCAGCGCCACGCCGACGCGGTCGTCGAACAGGATGAAGGTTTCCAGCAGCACGCTGGTCCGGGCGGCGGCGATCGCGGCAAAGACGCGCGGGAAATATTCGTCGCCGTTCTCCAGCAGGCGGATGCGATTACCGCTGGTTCGGTTGGGGCTCATTTCGATGTCTCGCTGCCAAATTCTCCATTGGCAACAAGCACATTCAATGCCACCCGTTCCGAGCCGGCAAGTCCACCGCAAATCACGTCGTCACGACGGCGGCTTCGCGGTCACCTTGCCGCCTCCGCGGCGCCCGCCATTCAGCGATAGCTGACCGTGATCTGGCTGGCCTGTCCTTGCAGCACGGGGCTCAGCGGCCCCTGTCCCGGAATGCGGAACGCAAAGACGAAACCCTTGTCGGCATCATCCCCGCGGAAGGCATCGGTCTTGCCCTCGGGCCCCGGCAGCATCACGCAGCGGTTGGCATTACAGAGATAGGCTTGCAGATTTGGCGGTGGCACACGGGCAAAACGGTAACGCCAGCGCACCGCGGTGATCACCCCTTCGGCCTGTGTCAGAAAGCCGCTGGGTAGGATAGGCGCCGACAAGGCCCGCACGCCGCGGCCGTACAGCGCCGGTGCGGACACCGAGGCCGTCCACGCATGGCGCGAGTCGGCACCGAAGTTCGTATGCATCAGCGGCGAGGCGACGACGGCGGTCGACGTCATCGCCGCGGCGACCGCCGCGATCGGCCGGAACATGCGAGCTGCCGTGCCAGCCATCACAGCAGCCCGCGCAACTGGCTGCGCAGCCGGTTGATCGCCTGGCTGCGGATCTGGCAAACGCGCGATTCGGTGACCTCGAGCACCGCGCCGATTTCGCGCAGGTTCAGCTCCTGGTCGTAGCACAGCGACAGCACCAGCTTCTCGCGTTCGGGCAGCCGTTCGATCGCGCGGATCAGCGCACCGCGCATGCCGCTCTCCATCAGCAGCGTCAGCGGATTGCCGTCCTCGGTGACGGTCAGGTGGCGATCGAGGAAGTCCTCCTCGCCGGAGCGCTCGAAGTCCTCGTAGTGCAGCAGCTGGCAGCCATAGACCTCGTTGAGCATGCTCTGGTATTCGTCCAGCGGCATCTCGAGTTCTTCGGCGACCTCCGAGTCCAGCGGCGTGCGGCCGAGCTTCTGCTCCAGCGCGCGCACGGTCCGTTCGATCCGGCGCGTCGACTGGCGCAGGCTGCGGGACTGCCAGTCATTGGCGCGTACCTCGTCGAGCATCGCGCCGCGGATACGCTGGCTGGCATAGGTCTCGAAGCGCGCGCCGTGGGTGTCTTCGTAGCGCCGGGCGGCATCGAGCAGGCCGATCATGCCGGCCTGGATCAGGTCGTCCAGTTGCACGCTGGCCGGCAGCTTCGCCGCCAGCTGCAGGGCGATGCGCCGGACCAGCGGCGCATGGGTCTGGACGGTGTCGGTCTGTTCGAGCTTTCCCTGGATCGTGTACATGGTGGAATTCTCGCGAGTGCTAGCAGGCCATCGCCGATGCGGGCGGCGCGGCGCTGGCGACAATGGTCGAGGCGCCAGGAGGGCCCGCAGCGGGCATCGGTTCGGGATCGGGTGAAAGAGGCCAGCCAGCGATGCTGGCGGCAAGTCGGCGCAGCATGGCGGTGGCCGGCGCGCCCGGGAAGGCGTCGACGACGCCGCGCGACAGCGCCGTGCCGCGCGCGACCAG
>NZ_AMPR02000167.1:0-6764 GCF_000307735.3 Cupriavidus sp. HPC(L)
CCGCGATGCGCGATCGCACCGGCCGGCCAGCCGCCACCCTCGCCTTCCCCGCCGTACCGTCGATGCATTCAGAGCAAGGTCTTCCCTATCCGCAACGCCAGTGGGCGATCCTGACCGTATTCTGCGGGCTGATCATGGCCGTGCTCGACGGCTCGATCGCCAATATCGCGCTGCCATCGATTTCCCGCCAGCTCGGCACCGATCCCGGCCACACGATCTGGGTCGTCAACGCCTATCAGCTGACCGTCACCGTTTGCCTGCTGCCGTTGTCCTCGCTTGGCGACATCCTCGGCTACAAGCGTGTCTACCGGATCGGCCTGGCCACCTTCCTGGTCGGCTCGCTGCTGTGCGCGCTGTCGGTCAATCTGCCGATGCTGGTGGCCGCGCGCGTGCTGCAGGGCATCGGCGGCGCAGGCATCATGAGCGTCAACACGGCGCTGGTGCGCTACATCTATCCGCCCACCAAGCTCGGCCGCGGCATCGGCCTCAATGCGCTGGTGGTCGGCATCACGACCGGCATCGCGCCGTCGGTTGGCGCGCTGATCCTGTCGTTCGCCAGCTGGCAATGGCTGTTCGCGATCAACGTGCCGGTGGCGATCATCGCGCTGAGCCTGAGCCGCTGGGCGCTGCCGGTCACGCCGCCGCAACCGCGCCCGTTCGACTATCCGAGCGCGCTGCTGTCGGCGGTGGTAATCGGCCTGTTCGTGCTCGGCGTCGATGGCCTTGGCCATGACAGCCTGCGGCAGACCGCGGTCGGCGGGCTGATCGCGGCGCTGCTGCTCGGCTGGTGGCTGGCGCGGATGGAGCGCGGCAAGGCGGCGCCGCTGGTGCCGGTGGACCTGTTCGCGAGCCGCGCCTTCTCGCTGGCGGTCGGCACGTCGTTCTGCTCGTTCATGACGCAGATGCTGGCCTTCGTCGCGCTGCCCTTCTATCTCGAATACCAGCTCGGGCGTTCGCTGCAGGAGACCGGGCTGCTGATCACGCCGTGGCCGCTGATGGTGGCCGTGATGGCGCCGCTGTCTGGCCGGCTGTCGGATCGTTTCCCCGCCAGCGTGCTGGCAGGCCTCGGGCTCGCGCTGCTGTGTACCGGGCTGGTCCTGCTGGCGATGCTCGATCGCGGCAGCGGCAGCATCGACGTGCTGTGGCGCATGGCGATGTGCGGGCTGGGCTTCGGCCTGTTCCAGTCGCCGAACAACCGCGCGATGATCGGCGCCACGCCACCGCATCGCAGCGGCGGCGCCAGCGGCGCGCAGGCGACCACGCGGCTGCTGGGGCAGACCACGGGCACGGCGGTGGTGGCCCTGCTGTTTGCGCTGGTGGGAACGTCGGCATCGCGCACGGCGCTGGGCGTGGCAGCCTGCGTCGCGGCCGTCGGTGCGGCAGTCAGCCTGGCGCGGCTGCGCGGTGAGCCGGATCGGCTGGCGGAACGGGCTACGACGCCGCTGGAGGAGTAGCGGAGGCACTCACCTCACCCTGCATACTCCCTCTCCCGCGTGCGGGAGAGGGGAGAAAAAACACCGCGATGAGATTGGTTCGAGCGGTCTGATGCTCCTTCTCGCGCCCGTGCCCCGTTCCTTACTGCGGCGTCGTCCCCGAATCCTTGACCACCTTCGCCCACTTGGCGATCTCGGCCTTCTGGAACGAGGCCAGCGCTTCAGGCGTGCCGAGCACCGGGTCCAGGCCCAGCGTCTTCAGCTTGGCCTGCACGTCCGGCAACGTGAAGATCCGGTTCAGCTCGGTGTTGAGCTTGGCGACGACATCCTTCGGCGTGGTGGCCGGCACGAAGATCGCGAACCACGAGTCGGCCTGGAAGCCGTTCAGGCCCTGCTCGGCCAGCGTCGGAATATCCGGCGCCGAGGCCGAGCGCTTCAGGCTGGTCACGCCCAGCGCGCGCAGCTTGCCCTCCTTGATCACCGGCAGCGCCGAAGGCAGGTTGTCGAACATCATCGTGATATGGCCGCCCAGCAGGTCGGGAATCGCCATCGCCCGGCCCTTGTACGGCACATGCGTGATCTTGACCCCGGCCACCGTATTGAACAGCTCGCCGGCCACGTGCGGCGAGGTGCCGATGCCCGGCGTGCCGAACGTCAGCGCGCCCGGCTTCGTCTTGGCCAGCGCGATCAGTTCCGCGGTGGTCTTGGCCGGCACGCCCGGATGGACCACCAGCACATTGGGCGTCGTCGCCAGCAGGATCACCGGCGCGAAGTCCTTGACCATGTCGTACGGCAGCTTGCTGTAGACCGCCCCGTTGATCGAGTGGGTGCCGACCGTGCCGAGCGCGAGCGTGTAGCCGTCGCCCGGCGCGCGCGCCACCGCTTCGGCGCCGATATTGCCGCCAGCGCCGGGCTTGTTGTCGACCACCACCGGCTGGCCCCATGACGGCGAAATCTTCTCGGAGACGATGCGGGCCAGCGTGTCGGGCGCCCCACCGGTCGGGAAGCCCACCACGATACGGATCGGCCGGGCCGGGAAGGTTTCGGCCTGCGCCGCCGGCGCGGCGAACGCGGTGGCAAGCACCGTGGCGAGCGCGGACAGCGCGCCGGTGAATCGGGTAATCCGCATGATCTTTGTCTCCTTTGTGTTGGACGCTTGTTCGGTCTCTATCGGTCAATCAGCATCGGTTATCGGCGCGTACGGGACCGTCATGGCTTGCCGATGGCGCCGAATTCGCTGAACACCTTCTCCTGCAGCCGCCGCATGCCCTTGAGCCAGCGATCGTAGTCCTGGCCCTTGCGGCGGTAGTACTCGAGCACTTCGGGATGCGGCAGGATCAGGAAGCGTTCGTCGCGGATCCCTTCCAGCGTCACGGCTGCGACATGTTCGGCGGTGACCGAGCCTTCCTGCAGAAAGCCCTTGCGCTCGCCGTTCTCGCCGAACAGCATCTTCGTCTGCACGCCCTGAGGGCAGATGCAGCTGACCTTGATGCCGCGATCGCCGTAGGTGATTTCCAGCCATTCGGCAAAGCCGATCGCCGCGTGCTTGGTCACCGCATACGGCGCCGAGCCGATCTGCGACAGCAGGCCGGCCGCCGACACCGTATTGACGAAATAGCCGTCGCCGCGCTCGAGCATCTGCGGCAGCACCGCATTGGCGGCGTGGATGTGGGCCATCACGTTGATCTCCCAGATGCGCTGCCATTCGTCGGCGGTCGCATCGAGGCCCTTGCGCAGGATGATGCCGGCGTTCGAGCAGAACACGTCGACCTGGCCGAAGCGGCGCGTGGCCTCGTCGGCCAGCGCCTGCACCGCGGCCGCGTCGGCGACGTCGGTGCGGCAGCCGAAGGTCTGGCACGACGGCGCGAGTTCGGCCGCCTCCGCGGCGACCTGCTGCGCGCCGCGCTCGTCCAGATCGGCGACCGCGATGCCGCGCGCGCCGGCCTTGGCAAACGCCAGTACCAACGCACGGCCGATGCCGGTGGCGCCGCCCGTGACGACGACGGTCTTGTTGCTGATCTCCATGCCTGTCTCCTTGTCTTGATGATTGTGGTGGTCGAGATGTCGTGGGTATTGGTGATGGTCCCGATGGCCAGGTCCGCTCAACCGTGGACGCGCCACAGTCGTCCCTGCAGCGCCTCGGCAAGCTGGCGCACGCGCGGCCCGAGATTGGCTTCGAGAATCTCTGGCGTCAGCCGCGAGGCCGCGCCGCCGATATTGATCGACAGCACCTCGGTGCCGCCCTCCAGCACGACCGGCGCGGCAGCGCCGCTGACGGTGCGGTCCCATTCGGCATGCGCGACACAGAAGCCGCGCCGCCCGTAGTCGCGCAATGCGCGTTCGAGCTTGCTGCGGACCGTGGGCCAGCGGGTCTGATAGTGGCGCTCCAGATCGACGATCACGCTCGCGCGCCGCGCCGCCGGCAAACCCGCGAGCCACGCGCGGCCGATCGCCGAGGTCGCGATCGGCAGCCGGGAACCCGGCGTCAGCCGCATCACCAGCGCGCCGCGCGGTTGGCACACTTCCAGATAGACCATCTCATGGCGATCGGGCGTGGCCAGGGCAACGGTGCAGCCGGTGGCGAAGGCGAGCGATTGCATCAACGGCTGCGCAACTTCCCGAATGCCCGAGGTCGCCAGGTAGCGATGGCCCAGCACCATGGCGCCCTGCCCCAGCCGGTATTTCTCCAGCGACTCGACGTAGACCAGATAGCCGAGCCGCGTCAGCGTATAGGTCAGCCGCGATACCGTCGGCCGCGGAATGCCGGTGCGCCGCGACAGCTCGGCATTGCCGAGGTAATCATCGTGCGGGCCGAACGCGCGCAGCAGATCGAGGCCGCGCGCGAGCGCCGTGACGAAGCTGCGATCCTCTACCTCCGCGGGATTTCCCGGACCCAGGTCGTCGGCATCGCGCAACGCCCTTGCCGGCACCGGCGAGGGCGGCTCGGCGCTAACGGGAATCACGGTGGCGGTACGCTTCATGATCGGTCCAGGCGGAGAGTCAGGCGGCGACGACTGCGGCATCGGCGCAGCAGAGATAACTGCGGCGGCGGCGAAAAAACAGGGAAAACCCGTGCGAAATTCGATCCGGCGGCGGCAGTAAAAACCGCGGCGGCACCGGGCCCGAAAACCCTATTTCGCTGTGCGAAAGACTATTCCGTATTCCTTGACTGTGCCTCAAGCCCTATGCAACAGTCAACGAAAACGAACGATCGTGCGGAGACGCCGCGACAGACAAGCGGCGGCCAATTACGACACGAATAACCGGTATGAAAGCTGGGCATTTTGCGGCCCGGATCGACCGTTTCAGGAGACCGCCATGCAACCCTTTTCGACGCGCGCCACGCCGCGCAGTTGACCCCCACATTGGTTGAACGACAGTCCGCGTTCCTAGCGGTGCTGTCCTGCCACGCGCGCCGGTCACCGGAGCGCGTCCCCGTTTGCGATTTCGATCTGCATGAGGTGAGTCGGTGTCAATGTTCTTCCAACAGTTTCTGAACGGGCTGACGCTCGGCGGGGTCTACAGCCTCGTCGCGCTGGGCCTGACGCTGGTCTACGGCATCCTGCACGTACCCAACTTCGCCCACGGCGCCTTCTACATGGCGGGCGCCTACGTCTCGTACTACATGATGACGTCGCTGGGCGTGAACTACTGGCTGGCGATGGTCGCCGCGGCGCTGGCCGTGGCCGTGCTGTCGATGCTGGCCGAGCGGCTGGTCTTCCATCCGCTGCGCAACGCGCCGGAGCTGCACGACATGATCGCGGCGATCGGCATCCTGCTGTTTCTCGAAGCCGGCGCGCAGGCGCTGTGGGGCGCCGACTTCCATCGGATGCCGACGCCATACGGCCAGCTGGTCGAGGTGTTCGGCCTGACCGCGCCGCTGCAGCGGCTCTTGATCATCGCCGCCGCCTTCACGCTGATGGTGGTGCTGCATCTGTTCCTGACCCGCACGGTGACCGGCTCGACCATCGTCGCGATGGCGCAGAACCGCGAGGGCGCGGCGCTGGTCGGCATCGACGCGACACGCGTCACGCTGCTGGTGTTCGCGATCTCCGGCGCGCTGGCCGCGATCGCGGCGACGCTGTATGCGCCGATCAACCTGGTCTATCCGGCGATGGGGCACCTGGTCATCACCAAGGCCTTCGTCATCATCATCCTCGGCGGCATGGGCAGCATCCCCGGCGCGATCCTGGGCGGCCTGATCATCGGCATGGCCGAGAGCTTCGGCGGCTTCTACGTGTCGACCGACTACAAGGACATCATCGCCTTCGTGCTGCTGGTGATCATCCTGTCGATCCGGCCGCAGGGCCTGTTCGCTGGCAAGGCCGCCTGACGGTCCCGCCCCCATCCATGCGCACAAGACAGGTACAAGGTAGGAGACATCTCGACATGAACGCATTGCAAGGCAAGACCGGCTGGGCGTTGCTGCTGGCGCTGGCCATCGCGTTTCCGCTGCTGACGACCAACAGCTATTACCTGACGGTGATGACGCTGGCCTTCATCTACGCGATCGCGACGCTGGGCCTGAACCTGATCACCGGCTACACCGGCCAGCTCAATCTCGCGCACGGCGGCTTCATGGCCATCGGCGCCTATACGCTGGGCATCCTGACCGTCGATCACCAGATGCCGTTCTGGGCCGCCTTCGTGCTGTCCGGCGTGGTCTGCATGATCGTCGGCTATGTGGTCGGCGTGGTATCGCTGCGGCTCAAGGGCCATTACTTCTCGATCTTCACGCTTTGCATCGGCTACATCATCTATCTGCTGATCGAGAAGTGGGAAAGCCTGACGCATGGCACGGTGGGCCTGATCGGCATTCCGGTGCCGGCGGCGATCGGTCCGGTCACGTTCGACAGCGTGCAGGCGCAGTACTACCTGGTGCTGTTCTTCCTGGTGATCGGCACCTTCCTGATGCACCGGATCGTCAGCTCGCTGCTGGGCCGCAGCTTCATGGCCGTACGCAACAGCGACGCGCTGGCCGAGGCGCTGGGCATCGACCTGATGCGCACCAAGGTGCTGTCGTTCGTGCTGTCGGTCGCCTATGCGGGCTTCGCCGGCGCGCTGTATGCGGGCCACGTGCGCTTCCTCGGCCCGGACATCGCGCGCACCGACCTGACCTTCGACATGGTGATGGCGATGCTGGTCGGCGGCATCGGCACGCTGCTCGGACCGCTGCTCGGTGCGCTGCTGGTGCCCTGGGTCACGCAGACGCTGCAGTTCCTGCAGGACTACCGGATGCTGGTGTTCGGCCCGGTGCTGATCCTGCTGATCATCTTCCTGCCCGACGGCATCGTCGGGTCCTACCTGAAGCGCCAGGCGCGCCGTGCCGCC
>NZ_AMPR02000166.1:0-6768 GCF_000307735.3 Cupriavidus sp. HPC(L)
ATGAGCGCGCGGTCAATCCCTTCCTGCGTTCCCGTGACCCCGCGGTGCGCCAGGCGCTGGCCCGTCAGGGCGCTGCCGCCGCGGACGATGCCGGGGCCTTCGGCGCGCTGCGCGCCTGGAAGGACGGCTTTCGCTGACGGATGCACCGCCGATCCGTCTGCCCGACCGCCCGCGCCTGGGCGAAAAGCGGAAAATCCAATTGACGCAAGAACCGCTTTGTCTTTAGGATCAGCCAATTTTTAGCGTCACGATCCGAGAACTTGATGAGAATTGGTCGATACCTGGCGGCCGTAGCCTGTGCGGCGCTGCTGGCGGCTTGCGCCAGCACGCCCGTCCCGCCTGATGAAGCCGGCACGGCCGGCTCGCCGACCGCCCTGGCTTCCGCCACCAAGCCCAAGACCGGCCTTCCCCCCACCGATCCGCTCAATTCGATCCACCTGCCGCCGACCATCGCGCGCGAGACCGCGCCGATCAATGTCGACGAAGACAGGATCGACTGGACGCTGGGCCAGTCGCAGGACATCTGGGTGCGCATCCGTCGCGGCTTTTCGATGCCGGACCTGGAAGGCACGCTGGTCGAGGACCGCACGCAGTGGTATGCGGCGCGGCCCGACTATATGGAGCGGATGATCGCGCGGTCGAGCAAATACCTGTACCACATCGTCGCCGAGCTCGAACGCCGCAACATGCCGACCGAGCTGGCGCTGCTGCCCTTCGTCGAGAGCGCGTTCAACCCGGAAGCAGTGTCGAGCGCGAAGGCGGCCGGCATGTGGCAGTTCATCCCGAGCACCGGCAAGCACTACAACCTGAAGCAGAACATGTTCCGCGACGAGCGCCGCGATGTGCTGGCCTCGACCGAAGCGGCGCTGGACTACCTGAGCCGGCTGCATGACATGTTCGGCGACTGGCATCTGGCGCTGGCGGCGTACAACTGGGGCGAGGGCGCGGTGTCGCGGGCGATCGCGCGCAACGAGGCGCGCGGGCTGCCGACCGACTACGCCAGCCTGACGATGCCCAACGAGACGCGCTACTACGTGCCGAAGCTGCAGGCGGTCAAGAACATCGTCAGCAACCCGGCCAGCTATGGCGTCACGCTGCCGCCGATTCCGGACCATCCGTATTTCGTCACGGTGACGACCTCGCGCGATATCGACGTGACGCTGGCGGCCAAGCTGGCCAACATGCCGCTGGAGGAATTCCGCGCGCTCAATCCGTCGTTCAACAAGCCGGTGATCCTCGGTGCGTCGAACCCGCAGATCCTGCTGCCGTTCGAGAATGCCGAGCGTTTCCAGTACAACCTGAACACCTATCGCGGCGGGCTGTCGAGCTGGACCGCGGTGACGGTGGACGGGCGCGAGCGTGTCGAATCGCTGGCCGCGCGGCTGAACGTCGATCCGGACACGCTGCGCGAGATCAACCGGATTCCGAAGGGCATGCGTCTGAAGCCCGGCTCGACCGTGATGATTCCGCGTTCGGGCCGCCATACCGAGGACATCAGCGCCAAGCTGGCGGACAACGCGATCCTGGCGATGGAGCCGGATCTGCCCGAAGCGCGCCGGCTGGTGGTGCGCGCGGGCAAGCGCGACACGGTCGCCTCGGTGGCGCGCCGCTATGGCGTGTCGGTCAGCCAGGTCCGGGCATGGAACAAGCTGTCGGGCTCCAAGCTGGTGGCCGGGCAGAGCCTGGTGCTGAACGTGCCGGTCAAGCGCGCGCGGGCGATCGCCGAGCGCGACGACGAGGTGCGGGTGATCCGCGTATCGGGCAAGGGCGGCCGCGCCGTCAACGCCCGCCAGCGCGTGGTGGTCGAACCGCACGGCAAGGCGGTGCGGGCCTCGTCGAGAGCTTCCGCCAAGGCCAGCGTCAAGGCCAGTGTCAAGGCCAGCACCGGGGCCTCCTCCGGCCGGGCCAGCGCCAAGGCCAGCGCAGCGCCCAAGGCGAAGGCGAAGGGCAAGGCGCGCTGACGGTCGCTGACGGTCGCTGACGGTCGCTGACGGTCGCGAAAGGCGTAGCACCGCAGTAGCCACCGGGAAGGGGCATGCCAAAGGGCGTGTCCCTTTTTCTTTGGGCGCGGCCGGTCCGGCCAGCCAGGCGGGCGACCTTGTGGACATTGCGGATGGCGAAGCCGGTGCCGGTGGTGGCAAACTGGCGGTCCAACGATAACCGCCGCCCCAGCGGAGGAGACAGCAATGGCCACCACCCGCGCCCTGCACGCGCGTTCCCTCGTCGATCCCGACGCCTTCTGGGCCGAGCAGGCCCGCCGCATCGATTGGCAGACCCCCTGCGAACAGGTCCTCGACTACAGCCGGCCGCCATTTGCGCGCTGGTTCGTCGGCGGACGCACCAATCTCTGCCATAACGCGGTCGACCGGCACCTGGCCAAGCGGGCCGAGCAGCCGGCCCTGGTCCATGTCTCCACCGAAACCGACCAGCGCCGCAGCTACAGCTACCGCGAGCTGCATGCCGAGGTCAACCGCATGGCCGCCGTGCTGCTGGCGCTGGGCGTGCGGCAGGGCGACCGCGTGCTGATCTACATGCCGATGATTCCCGAGGCGGTGTTCGCGATGCTGGCCTGCACGCGCATCGGCGCGGTGCATTCGGTGGTGTTCGGCGGCTTTGCCTCGGTCAGCCTGGCCGCGCGCATCGACGATGCGCGGCCGCGCGTGGTGGTCAGCGCCGATGCCGGCTCGCGCGGCGGCAAGGTCGTGCCCTACAAGCCGCTGCTCGACGAGGCGCTGCGGCTCGCGCAGAACCCGCCCGACAAGGTGCTGCTGGTCGACCGCGGCCTTGCGCCGATGGAACGGACCCCGGGCCGCGACGAGGACTACCTGGCCTGGCGCGAGCGCGTCGGCGCGACGCAGGTGCCATGCGAATGGCTCGAATCGAGCGCGCCGTCGTACATCCTCTATACCTCCGGCACCACCGGCAAGCCCAAGGGCGTGCAGCGCGACACCGGCGGCTACGCGGTCGCGCTGGCCACGTCGATGGAGACCATCTTCTGCGGCAAGCCCGGCGACACGATGTTCTGCACCTCCGACATCGGCTGGGTGGTCGGCCACAGCTATATCGTCTACGGTCCGCTGCTGGCCGGCATGACGACGCTGCTGTACGAGGGCACGCCAGTGCGGCCCGATGCCGGCATCCTGTGGCAGCTGGTCGAGCAGTACCGCGTCAACGTGATGTTCAGCGCGCCGACCGCGATCCGCGTGCTGAAGAAGCAGGACCCGTCGTGGCTGACCCGCTACGACTTGTCGAGCCTGCGCATGCTGTTCCTGGCCGGCGAGCCGCTGGACGAGCCGACCGCCAGCTGGATCCAGTCCGCGATCAACAAGCCGGTGGTCGACAACTACTGGCAGACCGAGACCGGCTGGCCGATCATCGCGCTGCAGCACGGCATCGAGGCGCTGCCCGCCAAGCTGGGCTCGCCGGGGCTGCCCGTGTACGGCTACGACGTGCGCATCGTCGACGAGCAGACCGGCGCCGAATGCGCACCGGGGCAGAAGGGCGTGGTGGCGATCGAGGGGCCGCTGCCGCCCGGCTGCATGAGCACCGTCTGGGGCGACGACGAGCGCTTCGTCAAGACCTACTGGTCCGGCTTTCCCGACAAGCAGCGCTACTCGACCTTCGACTGGGGCGTGCGCGACGAGGACGGCTATCTGTTCATCCTTGGGCGTACCGACGACGTGCTGAACGTGGCCGGCCACCGGCTGGGCACGCGCGAGATCGAGGAAAGCATCGCCTCGCACCCGGCGGTGGCGGAGGTCGCGGTGGTGGGTGTCGCCGATCCGCTGAAGGGGCAGGTCGCGCTGGCGGTCTGCATCCTGCGCGATGCCGGGCGCGCCGCCACGCCGCAAGCCCGCATGGCGCTGGAGGGAGAGATCATGCAGACGGTGGACCGCCAGCTCGGCGCGGTGGCGCGGCCCGCCCGCGTGGTGTTCGTCGGCGCGTTGCCGAAGACGCGCTCCGGCAAGCTGCTGCGCCGCGCGATCCAGGCGGTGGCCGAAGGGCGCGACCCCGGGGACCTGACGACCATCGAGGACCCGTCGGCGCTGGCGCAGTTCCGGGAGGCGCTGCAGGGCTGACCCGGCCGCGGGCAGGCGGCGCCGCAGAGCCATGCTGCAGGGGCCGCTTGCCAAGCGGGCCGCCTCGCCCTATTATTTTAAACATAAAATATTTAGGGCTGTATTGATTACGGCACAGCGCCGGCGAATCGGTACCACGGCGGCAGGGCGGCAGCGGCCATCACGCCGCCAGGAGACGACAGATGCGAATACTGTGTATTGGCGGCGGACCGGCCGGCCTGTATTTCGGCCTGCTGATGAAGCGGCAGGACCCGCGCCATGAGGTAATCGTGGTCGAGCGCAACCGGCCCTACGACACCTTCGGCTGGGGCGTGGTGTTCTCCGACGCCACCATGGACAACCTGCGCGAGGCCGATCCGGAAAGCGCGCGCGAGATCGACGCGGCCTTCAATCACTGGGACGACATCGACATCCATTTCCGCGGCCGCACGATGCGTTCGAGCGGGCACGGCTTCATCGGTATCGGCCGCAAGCGCCTGCTGAACATCCTGCAGGCCCGCTGCGAGGCGCTTGGCGTGGAGCTGGTGTTCGAGACCGACGTGCAGGACGACCAGGCGCTGGCCGAGCAGTACCGCGCCGATCTGGTGATCGCCTCCGACGGCGTCAACAGCCGCGTGCGCACCCGCTACGCGCAGACCTTCGCCCCGGACATCGATACGCGCCAGTGCCGTTTCGTCTGGCTTGGCACGAAAAAGCGCTTCGACGCCTTCACGTTCGCCTTCGAGCAGACCGAGCACGGCTGGTTTCAGGCGCACGCCTACCGCTTCGACGACGACACCTCGACCTTCATCGTCGAGACTCCCGAATCGGTCTGGCGTGCCGCCGGCATCGAGCAGATGGACCAGCAGCAGGGCATCGCCTACTGCGAGCGGCTGTTCGCGAAATATCTCGATGGCCAGCCGCTGATCAGCAATGCCACGCACCTGCGCGGCTCGGCCAACTGGATCCGCTTCAACCGCGTGATCTGCAACACCTGGGTCCACTGGAACACGCTGGCGGACGGCCGCCGCGTGCCGGTGGTGCTGATGGGCGATGCCGCGCACACCGCGCATTTCTCGATCGGCTCCGGCACCAAGCTGGCGCTGGAGGATGCGATCGATCTGGCCACCAATCTGCGCGGCCTGGCGCAACCGGGTGCGGACGCGCTGGACGAGGCGCTGCGCCGCTACGAGGCCGTCCGCAGCGTCGAGGTGCTGAAGATCCAGAACGCCGCACGCAATTCCACCGAATGGTTCGAGAACGTCGAGCGCTACGCGCGGCTGGCGCCCGAGCAGTTCGCCTATTCGCTGCTGACGCGCTCGCAGCGGATCTCGCACGAGAACCTGCGGCTGCGCGACCGCGGCTATGTCGAGGACTACGAGCGCTGGCTGGCGCGCCAGGCCGGCGTGCCCGAGGAAAGCCTGCGCGCGCACGACGGCGCCTTGCCGCCGATGTTCACGCCTTACCGCGTGCGCGGCCTGACGCTGAAGAACCGCGTGGTGGTGTCGCCGATGGCGATGTACTGCTGCGTCGATGGCGTGCCCGGCGACTTCCATCTGGTGCATCTGGGCGCGCGCGCCCAGGGCGGTGCCGGCCTGGTGATGGCCGAGATGACCTGCGTGTCGCCGGACGCGCGCATCACGCCGGGATGCCCGGGTTTGTGGAATGACGAACAACGCGACGCGTGGCGCCGCATCGTCGATTTCGTCCATGCGGGCACGGGGCTGGCCGGCGGCACGCGCATCGGCATGCAACTTGGCCATGCTGGCCGCAAAGGCTCGACCCAGCTCGGCTGGCAGGCGATGGACCATCCGCTGCCCGAGGGCAACTGGCCGCTGATCTCGGCCTCGCCGCTGCCGTATCTGCCCGGCATTTCGCAGGTGCCGCGTGCGATGACGCGCGAGGACATGGATCGCGTGCGCGACGACTTCGTCGCCGCGGCGCGGCGCGCGGCCGAAGCCGGCTTCGACTGGCTGGAGCTGCATTGCGCGCACGGCTATCTGCTGTCGTCGTTCATCTCGCCGCTGACCAACCGGCGCGACGACGAGTACGGCGGCTCGCTGGCCAACCGGCTGCGCTATCCGCTCGAGGTGTTCGCCGCGGTGCGCGAAGTCTGGCCGTCGCAGCGGCCGATGTCGGTGCGCATTTCCGCGCACGACTGGGTCGAGGGCGGCATCACGCCCGACGATGCGGTCGAGATCGCGCGCGCATTCAAGGCGGCCGGCGCGGATCTGATCGACTGCTCGTCGGGGCAGGTCAGCCCCGAGCAGGCGCCGGTCTATGGCCGCATGTACCAGACGCCGTTCGCCGACCGCATCCGCAACGAGGCGGGCATTCCGACCATCGCGGTTGGCGCGATCTCCGAGGCCGATCACGTCGACAGCATCATCGCCGCAGGCCGCGCCGACCTGTGCGCGATCGCGCGCCCGCATCTGGCCGATCCGGCCTGGACACTGCATCAGGCCGCGCAGCTTGGCTATCGGCCGGTCGACTGGCCGGTGCAATACCAGGCCGGCAAGCGGCAGCTGGAGACCAACCTCGAGCGCGCCGCGGCGCTGGCGGGGGCGCGATGAACGCCGATCGTTCGTCGTTGCCGCTGCAGGGGCGCCACGCGCTAGTCACGGGCGGGGCGCGCGGCATTGGCGCCGCCATCGCCGGACGCCTGCTGGCCGAGGGCGCCAGCGTGACGCTGCTGGGCCGCGACGGCGAC
>NZ_AMPR02000165.1:0-6850 GCF_000307735.3 Cupriavidus sp. HPC(L)
GCCACCGCGGCGGCGCTGGTGCGCGCCGATGCGGCGGGCCTCGCCTCGCACGGCGTGTCGCGGGTGCCGATGTATGTCGCGCACCTGCGGCGCGATCGCGTCGATGGCGCGGCGGTGCCCGTGCTGCAGACGCGCAACGACGAAAAGCGTGCCGCGCTGTTGGTCGACGCCCGCTGCGGCTTCGCCTTCCCGGCCTGCGCGATGGCGATCGAGCAGGCGATCGTGCGCGCGCGTGAGCTCGGCGTCAGCGTGGCCGCGGTCACCAACAGCCATCACTTCGGCGCCGCCGCCTCGCATCTGGAGCCCGTCGCCGCCGCCGGCATGATCGGCATCGCGCTCGGCAACTCGCCGGCCGCGATGCCGGCCTGGGGCGGGCGCAAGCCGCTGTTCGGCACCAATCCGATCGCCGCGGTGTTTCCGCGCCGCGGCGCCGCGCCGGTGGTGATCGACCTGTCGCTGTCGGAGGTCGCGCGCGGCAAGATCATGGTCGCCGCCAAGGCCGGTCAGCCGATCCCGTTGGGCTGGGCGCTCGACGAAGCCGGCCAGCCGACCACCGACGCGGCGGCCGCGCTGCGCGGCTCGATGCTGCCCGCCGGCGGCGTCAAGGGCGCGATGCTGGCGCTGCTGGTCGAGCTGCTGGTGATGTCGCTGGCCGGCGCGCAGTTCGGCGCGGAGGCCGATTCCTTCTTCGAGGACGCCGGCGGCCGGCCGCGCATCGGCCAGGTCTTCCTGGTGCTGGATCCGGCCGCGTTCAGCGGCGAGCAGGTCTACCACGATCGCGTCGAGGCGCTGCTGGCGGCGATGTTGGCCGACCCGGGCACGCGCCTGCCGGGCGCCCGCCGCGAGGCATCGCAACAACGCGCCAGCCGCGAGGGCATTGCCGTGCCCGCCGCGCTGCTGGCCGAACTGGAGGCGCTGGCCGGGGAGGGTAGTCCGGCCTAGCAAGCGTCAGCTCGGGCCGGCCTCCGCGCCGGCCCCCCAATACGCCGAGGTCCGCAAAGTACGGATGGCGGCAAACAAAGGAGACAAACCATGCATCGCCCGTTGATTCGCACCATGCTGCGGCATGTGGCCGCGTTGTCCGTTGCCTTGTCCGCCATCACCGCCGTCACCGCCATTACCGCGGCTGCCCCTGCGGCGGCCCAGGGGCCCGCCGACTATCCGAGCAAGCCGATCCGCTACGTGGTGCCGTTCGCCCCCGGCGGCCTGACCGACATCATGGCGCGCATGGTCGGCCATCAGCTGTCGGAGGAATGGGGCAAGCCGATCGTCATCGACAACAAGCCGGGCGGCAACGCCAATATCGGCGCCGACCAGGTGGCCAAGGCGCCTGCCGACGGCTACACCTGGCTGGCCGTCACGCTGACGCACGCGTCCAACGTCACGCTGTTTCCGAAGCTGCCCTTCAACATGCAGAAAGACCTGGTGCCGGTGGCGCGGATCGCCTCGTCGCCGATGACCGTGGTGGTGCCGGCCAACTCGCCGATCCAGTCGATGAAGGACCTGGTCGAGGCGGCGCGCAAGGGCAAGCTCAATGCCGGTTCCAGCGGCAACGGCACGCCGCCGCACCTGACGCTTGCCCTGTTCGAGAGCCTGACCGGCACCAAATTGACGCACGTGCCGTACAAGGGTGGTGCACCGTCGATGACGGACCTGATCGGCGGGCAGATCGACGTGGTGTTCTCCAACTTCCCCGAGTCGCTGGCCTACGTCAAGGGCGGCAAGCTGCGCGCGCTGGCGGTGACCACGCGCGACCGCCATCCGCTGCTGCCCGATGTGCCGACGGTTGGCGAAGTCGGCTTCCCGGACCTGCTGGTCGAGAACTGGACCGGCCTGATGATGCCGGCCGGCACGCCAAAGCCGGTGATCGACAAGGTCGGCACCGCGGTGGCGAAGATGGTCGAGGTCAAGTCGGTGCGTGACCGCATCGTGGCGGCCGGCTTCTCGCCCGCTCCACAGGCGAGCGCGCCCTTTACCGACTACTTCCAGGGCGAGGTCGCGCGCTGGGCGAGGCTGATCGACCAGAAGGGCATCCGCGCCGAGTAGATCCCAGCGCGCGGGCCAGGGCGCGAAGCCCAGGGTTCGAGACGATCTTCGACACGGCGGGCGCGGGCGGCGGCAGTCATCCATGTTATATAGACGTTCCGTTCCGACGCCGCGCAGCCGGCGGCGGTCCGGAACCGGCATCGTGCCAATCCATCCGTCAGGGAGATCGTTGAAGGTGGGCGCAGAATTCGAAGCAGGCGCGGCAATCGGCGGCGTGCTGTACAAGGACGTCAAGCGGGCGATCCTGGCGGCGCTGGCCGCCGGCGAGTGGAAGCCGGGCGAGGCGATTCCGGCCGAACGCAAGCTGGTGGAGCGCTTCGGCGTGTCGATCGGCACGCTGCGCAAGGCGATCGACGAACTGGTGGCGGAGAACATCATGATCCGCCATCAGGGGCGCGGCACCTTCGTCGCGACCCACCGCCAGGAGGATCACTTCTTCCGCTTCTTCCGCGTGGTGCGCGAGGACGGGCATCGCGCGTTTCCCAGCGTGCGGCTGGCGAAATTCCGGCGCGGCAAGGCCAGCAAGGAAGAGGCACTGGCGCTCGGCATCGCGCCGGGCGAGCGGGTCTTCCATTTCATCAACGTGCTGTCGCTGGACGGCAGGCCGATGATGACCGATGCGATCACGGTGCCCGAGGCGCTGTTCGACGGGCTGACCGAGACGATGCTGCGCGAGCGTCCCAACACGCTGTACAACTTCTATCAGGACGCCTTCGGCATCAACGTGATCCGCACCGAGGAGCGCCTGCGCGCGGTGCTGGCCGACGAGGACGACCATCGGCTGCTGCCGGTGCCGGTGGGCGGTCCGCTGCTGCAGATCACGCGGATCGCCTCGTCCTATCACGACCGGCGCGTCGAGCGCCGCGTCTCGCGGCTCGACACCACCGCGCACGAGTTCGCGATCTCGCAGCCGTAACTCCGTCGCCGCTCGCGTCGTCATTCCCGCGCATGCGGGAACCCAGCGACTTTGAATGCCACTGGGTCCCCGCGTTCGCGGGGACGACGACATCCCTTCGTATCAGCTTGCCCGCCGTTTCCCCGCCTTCTTCGTCGCGCATTCGATGCAGCGGCCGCGCAGCGTCAGCTCGTGCTGCTCGACGACGAAGCCCGGCGGCGTGATCTCTTCCAGGTGCCCGGGGCACCCTTCCAGCGGAAACACGCGGTCGCAGCTCAGGCACTGGAAGTAGTGCTTGTGCACGACCGCGTCAGGTTCGTCCGCGACCTCGTAGCGGTCCGCCTGTCCCGGCAGCGGCACCGCCACCAGGCCACCTTCCTGCAGCATGGCGCGGATATTGCGGTAGACCGTCGCGAGTCCAAGCGTCGGCACCGTGCGCTGCGCGGCGGCCAGGATCTCGGCAGGACTCAGCGGCCGGGCGGCCTCGCGCAGCGCGCCCAGCACGGCCTCGCGTTGACGGGTCATGCGTTCCATAGCTAGAATGATAATGAAAATTCGTTCTCAATAAGGCGCGCCGTCGCTCGGCAGCGTCGCCGCAGCCCGTATTGTCGCCGCTATTGTCGTTGCCTGCGGCTTCCATTGCCGGCCCGCACACGCGGTACGGCATGACGGTGGCGGTGACCGCCTGTCTTCGCTCACTCTTCGTCCACATGTCCACGCCGATTTCATCGCCCGCGCGGGTACCCGCGCGCCGCGCTGCGCGACCCTTGCGCGCGGTTCATCCGCTGTCGCCGCTTGCCGCCGCGCTGTTCGCCGCTGCCGCGCTCGCCGAACCCACCGAGGCCGCGGAGCGGGAGGAGGCCGTGCTGCCCGAGGTCGCGGTGGTGACGTCCGGCGCCGCATCGTACAACCCGGATGAAGCCAGCGGCGCGACGCGCACCGACACGCCGCTGCGCGAAGTCCCGCAGGCGGTGCGCGTGGTGCCGCGCGCGATGATCGACGATATCGGCGCGACCCGGCTCGAGCAGACCTTCGACTATGTCAGCGGCATCGCGCGCCAGGACAGCTTCGGCGGCCTGTGGGACAACTTCGCGGTGCGCGGCTTCGCCGGCAACGAAAACACCGGCACCGGCTACCTGGTCAACGGCTTCGTCGCCAACCGCGGCTTCACCGCGCCGCGCGACGTCGCCACCATCGAGCGCGTCGAGGTGCTCAAGGGCCCCACCTCGTCGCTGTACGGCAGCGGCGAGCCGGGCGGCACGCTGAACCTGGTCACGAAGCAGCCGCAGTTCAAGCCGGCGCAGAACTACGAGCTGGAAGTCGGCAATCGCGACCGTTATCGTGTCGCCGCGGATGTCACCGGGCCGCTGGGCGAGAACGTCGCCGGCCGCCTGATCGCGGTGGGCGACCATCAGGGCAGCCAGCGTGCCTTCGTCGACAGCCAGCGCTATCTGCTGGCGCCCTCGCTGACGTGGACGCTCGGCGCCGATACGGTGGTCCAGTACGCCGGCGAATGGCAGCGCTTCTCGACGCCGCTGGACCGCGGCATCGTCGCGGTCGACGGCCGACTCGACGCGATGGGCCGCAAGACGTTCCTCGGCGAGCCGGCCGACGGCGATATCCGCCTGGACAGCCAGTCGCACCAGCTCGGCGTCGAGCATCAGTTCTCCCCCGCGTGGAAGGGCCGGCTGTCGCTGGCCTATCGCGGCGGCTCGCTGGAAGGATATTCGACCGAGCCCTTCGCGCTGGCCGCCGACGACCGCACGCTGCGGCGCCAGCGGCGATACCGCAACTACCAGTCAGACGACACCGCGCTGCAGGCTGACCTGACCGGCCGCTTCGACACCGGCGCGCTGTCGCACAAGCTGCTGGTGGGCCTGGACGCCTATCGCTTCAGCAGCAGCCAGGTGCAGCTGCGCGGCAATCCCACCGCCGCGACGCCATATCCGATCGACATCTACGAGCCGGTCTACGGATCGACGCCGCCGCCGCTGCTGCCGAACACCGATACGCACGAGCGACAGACCAATCTCGGCCTGTACGCGCAGGACCAGATCGCCTTTGGCGAGCGCTGGCGCCTGCTGGGCGGGCTGCGCGTCGATTCGTACCGGCAGACGCTGGACAACCGCCTGCGCGGCACGCGCGTCGAGCAGGACCAGACCGCGGTGTCGCCGCGGCTGGGCCTCGCCTATCTGGCCAGCAACAACGTGACGCTGTTCGCCAACGCCAGCCGCTCCTTCCGCCCCAACCCGGGCAGCAACGCCGCCGGCGAGCCCTTCACGCCCGAGCGCGGCCGCGCGGTCGAGGCGGGCCTGAAGTTCGAGACCGACGATCGCCGCCTCGGCGCGACGCTGAGCGCGTTCACGATCCACAAGCGCAATGTGCTGACCGCCGATCCGGCCGATCCCTCGTTCTCGACCACCGCAGGCGAGGCGCGCAGCCGCGGCCTCGAACTCGATGTGGCGGGCCGCCTCGGCCAGCATTGGCGCGTGTCGGGCAGCGTCGCGCTGACCGATGCCGAGATCACCGCCGATACCCGGCTGCCGGCCGGCACGCCGCTGCGCAATATTCCGCGCACCAGCGCCAGCGCGCTGGCGGTCTACGAGGATGCGGCGCCGGTCGGGCAACGCTATGGGCTCGGCGCCGGCGTGCGCTACGTCGGCAAGCGCTCGGGGGACGCAGCGGACAGCTTCACGCTGCCGTCGTACACGCTGGTCGATCTGCTCGCCTACTGGCAGCTCAGCAAGCAGGCCCGGCTGACGCTGAACGTGCACAACCTGTTCGACCGGGACTACTACGCCAGTTCCTACAGCGCGCTGTGGATCGCGCCGGGAGCGGGGCGCACGGTCCGGCTCGGGCTGCGGCTCAGCTATTGACGCGATGAAACGGTCCGCTGCCATGCCCCCGCCTGCATCGATGCCAGCCGATTCACCGGATTCGCCGCGGTCGCCACGCCGCCGGCGCCTGCTGGGAGCCGGCGCCGTCGCGCTGCTGTCGCCGGCGCTGGCGCAAGGCAAGGGGACGGACACGGACGCGGACAAGAGAGCCGCAGCCGACCGCACCGTGCGCGTGATCGGCCCGTGGGAGCTGTCGAGCCTGGATCCGCTGCGCGGCGGCTATCTGTTCGCTCGCATGCACGTCGCCGAGACGCTGGTCGACTATGACGCCCAAGCCCGGCCCGTCGCCGGACTGGCGTCGCGCTGGCAGGTGTCCGGCGACGGGCTGGTTTGGCGCTTTGCGTTGCGCCAGGGCGCGCGCTTTCATGACGGCTCGCCGGTGCGCGCGGCCGACGTCGTGCAGGCGCTGCGGCGCGCGCTGCATCCGGCCGGCGTCCTCGGCCAGGCGCCGATCGCCGCGATTGATGTCGCGACCGATGTCGCGACCGATGCCGCGACCGACGCCGCGATCGACACCGAGCCTGGCGCGGTCGTCCGGATCCGTTTGCACCAACCGTTTCCCGCGCTGCCGGCGCTGCTGTCGCACAGCAGCACGCAGATCCTCGCGCCCGCGTCCTTTGGCGCCGACGGCGCGGTCCGCGCGATCGTCGGCTCGGGCCCGTACCGCATCGTCACGTTGGAGCCGCCGCAGCGCTTCTCGGTGGCGGCTTTCGATGGCTGGCAGGGGCCAGTCCCGGCGGTGCGCCGGGCCAGCTATCTGGCGGTCGGACGCGCCGAGATGCGCGCGCTGATGGCCGAGGCGGGCCAGGCCGAACTGGCCTACGGCCTCGATCCCGGCAGCGTCGCGCGGCTGCGGCGCGGCGACGCGGTCCGCGTGCTGCAGCAGCCGATCCCGCGCACCACCGCGCTGAAGCTCAATGCCCGCCATCCGCTGCTCGCCGATCCGCGCGCGCGGCAGGCGCTGTCGCTGGCACTGGACCGGCGCGGCATCGCGCAGGCGGTGCTGCGAGAG
>NZ_AMPR02000164.1:0-6892 GCF_000307735.3 Cupriavidus sp. HPC(L)
GCGCCGTGCCGATCCGCAGCGGCGGCGCCTCGGCCAGCGCGCGCAGCCGCTCGGCGCGGGCGATCTTGTCGTGGGCACGGCCGAGCTGCCAGTTGCCCAGCGCGCAGGTCACCGCGATGACGATCAGCGCCGCGACCGTCGGCACCGGGCTCAGGGCGCGCAGCAGCTTCATCGGGGGCACAGCGACAAATGCCGTCGAAACTGCCGGGGGGACGCGGTGCGATAATGGCACACCATCGCCCCGACCGCCGCCATGCGCATCGTCATCGTCATTGCCTTCATCCTGATCGTCTCCAGCCTGGCCTCGGCCCTGTTCTTCATGATGCGCGACCGCGGCAAGTCGAGCGCGCATATGGTCCGTTCGCTGACGGTACGTGTCGGCCTGTCGATCGCGCTGTTCCTGTTCATCCTGTTCTCGTACTGGATGGGATGGATCGAAAGCACGGGCATCCGCACGGGGCCGTAGCACCGGGCACCTTCCAGACAGCCGACAAACAGCAAGCGCCGCAGGGGTGGACTCCTGCGGCGCTTGCTGTTTGTGCTGGCAGGGAATGCACGGCAATCCCGCATTCTAAAGGATCGACACGCCGCGCCGCGCCCTTGGATCCGTGTGCCCTGCGTATTGCAGCCGTAATCGGCTGTGTCGCCGCCGTGTCGCCGCCGTGTCGCGGCGATCACCGGCATTTCGGTACATAACTGAAACGCGATTTGTAATTCATGCGAATAGGACGCCGGCGGTGCCGTCATTCGCCGATTTTGATTCAGGTCAAAGAATCTTTTCGTTCCGTTTTTACCGATCGATATGGCATGTTAATGTGGTTGGCACGCGAATTTGCAATTTCGCGTTCGACCACTAATATCAAAGCCGCCCCATGAAATGCCTTGTCGGAACGCGTGCGCCCGCACGCGGGGGATGGCTGTTGCCGCCGTTTTCCGCATGGCCGACAGGCGGAATCGACCGGAGCCGTCATGAGCCATTTTCTCGACCGCTTGCGTTACTTCTCGACCGAGCGCATCGCATTTTCCAATGGCCACGGCGCCGTCACCGACGAAGACCGGAAATGGGAGGACGGTTATCGCCAGCGCTGGCAGCATGACAAAATCGTGCGCTCCACGCATGGCGTCAATTGCACCGGATCCTGTTCCTGGAAAATCTATGTCAAGGGCGGCATCGTGACATGGGAAACCCAGCAGACCGACTATCCGCGTACCCGTCCCGATCTTCCCAATCACGAGCCGCGCGGCTGTTCCCGCGGCGCCTCCTATTCCTGGTACCTCTACAGCGCCAACCGGCTCAAATACCCGCTGGTGCGCAGCGCATTGGTCAGGCTGTGGCGCGAGCGGCGCCAGTCGATGGGGCCGGTCGAGGCCTGGGCCTCGATCGTTGACGACCCGCAGGCGCGGCGCAGCTATCAGGCGCGCCGCGGCCTCGGCGGCTTTGTCCGTTCGAGCTGGGACGAGGTCAACGAGATCGTCGCCGCCGCCAATGTCCATACCATCGCGCGGCATGGCCCCGATCGCGTGGTCGGCTTCTCGCCGATCCCGGCGATGTCGATGGTGTCCTACGCCGCCGGCGCGCGCTACCTGTCGCTGCTGGGCGGTGTCTGCCTGAGCTTCTACGACTGGTATTGCGACCTGCCGCCCGCGTCGCCGCAGACCTGGGGCGAGCAGACCGACGTGCCCGAATCGGCCGACTGGTACAACTCGACCTTCATCGTGATGTGGGGCTCGAACGTGCCGCAGACGCGCACGCCCGACGCGCACTTCATGACCGAGGTCCGCTATCGCGGCACCAAGGTGGTGTCGATCTTTCCCGATTATTCGGAAGGCGCGAAGTTCGGCGACATCTGGCTGCATCCGAAGCAGGGCACCGACGCGGCCCTGGCGCTGGCGATGGGCCACGTGGTGCTGAAGGAATTCCACCTGGCGCCGGGCCGCAGCGCCTACTTCCTCGATTACTGCCGCCGCTATACCGACATGCCGTGTCTCGTCCGGCTGGTGCCGCATGGCGACGGCTATGTGCCGGAGCGGCTGGTGCGGGCCGCCGATTTCGATGACGCGCTCGGGCAGGCCAATCGGCCCGAGTGGAAGACCGTGATGATCGACGAGACCACCGACCGCGTCGTCGTGCCGCCCGGTTCGGCGGGCTTTCGCTGGGGCCAGCAGCAGGACGGCAAGCCCGGAGACGACGCGGGCAAGTGGAACCTGCGGATGGAGAGCGCCGACGGCACGCCGCTCGTGCCGCGGCTGTCGCTGGCCGAGGCGCATGACGAAGCGGTCGACGTGCAGTTCCCCTACTTCGGCAACGTCCCGCATCCGCACTTTCCCAATACCGGCCACGGCTCGGTGCTGTCGCGCCGGATCGGTGCGCGCCGCATTGCCACGCGCAACGGCGACATGCTGGTCGCCACGGTCTACGACCTGTTCATCGCCAATTACGGGCTGGACCAGGGGCTGGGCGGCCGCGATGTCGCCGCCTCCTACGACGACGACATTCCGTACACGCCGGCCTGGCAGGAAGCGATCACCGGCGTCAGGCGCGCCGACGTGATCGCGGTCGCGCGGCAGTTCGCCGAGAACGCGCACAAGACCGAGGGCAAGTCGATGGTGATCCTCGGCGCGGGGCTGAACCACTGGTTCCATATGGACATGTCCTACCGCGCGATCATCAACCTGCTGATCATGTGCGGCTGCGTCGGCAAGTCGGGCGGCGGCTGGTCCCACTATGTCGGCCAGGAAAAACTGCGGCCGCAGACCGGCTGGACGCCGCTGTCGTTCGGCCTGGACTGGTATCGGCCGCCCCGCCAGATGAACGGGACGTCGTTCTTCTACGCGCATACCGACCAGTGGCGCTACGACCCGATGGACCCGGGCGCGCTGCTGTCGCCGCTGGCCGACAAGTCGCAATTCCACGGCGCGCCGATCGACTACAACGTGCGCGCCGAACGAATGGGATGGCTGCCGTCGGCGCCGCAGCTGCTGCAGAACCCGCTGGCGCTCGGCCGCACGCTGGCCGATCCGGCCGCCGCCGGCAGCGTCGTCGCCGACGGCCTGAAGTCCGGCGCGCTGCGCCTGGCCTGCGAGGACCCCGACGATCCGCGCGCGTTCCCGCGCAACCTGTTCGTCTGGCGCTCCAACCTGCTCGGCTCGTCCGGCAAGGGGCACGAATACTTCCTCAGGCATCTGCTGGGCACCACGCATGGCGTGCAGGGCGAGCAGATCGGCGAAGGACGCCATGGCGAGGTACCGCGGCCCGAGGAGGTGGCGTGGCACGAGAACGCGCCCGAGGGCAAGCTGGACCTGCTGGTGACGCTGGACTTCCGCATGTCGACCACCTGCATGTACTCCGACGTCGTGCTGCCGACCGCGACCTGGTACGAGAAGGACGACATGAACACGTCCGACATGCATCCGTTCATCCATCCGCTGTCGGCGGCGGTCGATCCGGCCTGGCAATCGAAGAGCGACTGGGAAATCTTCAAGGGCATTGCGAAGCGTTTCTCCGAACTGGCTGAAGGTCATCTCGGCATCGAGCGCGACGTGGTGCTGTCGCCGATCGGCAAGGACACGCCGGCCGAGCTGGCCCAGCCCTTCGACGTGCGCGACTGGAAGCGCGGCGAATGCGAGCCGCAGCCGGGGCGGACGATGCCGTCGGTGACCGTGGTCGAGCGCGACTATCCGGCCACCTATCGCCGCTTCACCTCGTTGGGGCCGCTGATGGACAGGCTGGGCAATGGCGGCAAGGGCATCGGCTGGAATACCGAGGACGAGGTCCGGTGGCTGGGCGAGCTGAACCAGCGCACGTCCGACTCGGACGATGCCGACCACGCCGGTCACGCCGGACAGAGGCCGCGCATCGATTCGGCGATCGACGCCGCCGAGGTGATCCTGTCGCTGGCGCCCGAGACCAATGGCGCGGTCGCGGTCAAGGCGTGGCAGGCGCTGTCGGCGCTGACCGGCATCGACCACACCCATCTGGCGCGGTCGCGCGCCGACGAGCGCATCCGCTTTCGCGACATCCAGGCGCAGCCGCGCAAGATCATCTCGTCGCCGACCTGGAGCGGCATCGAGTCCGAGCACGTGTCGTACAACGCCTGCTACACGAATGTTCACGAGCTGATTCCATGGCGCACGCTGACCGGACGCCAGCAGCTGTATCAGGACCATGCGTGGATGCGCGCGTTCGGCGAATCGCTGTGCGTCTACAAGCCGCCGATCGATACCGGCAGCTACGCGGGCATGGTCGGCACGCGCTCGAACGGCAATCCCGAGATCGTGCTGAACTTCATCACGCCGCACCAGAAGTGGGGCATCCACAGTACCTACACCGACAACCTGCTGATGCTGACGCTGTCGCGCGGCGGCCCGATCGTGTGGATCGCCGAGGACGACGCCAGGCAGGCCGGCATCGTCGATAACGACTGGATCGAGTGCTACAACGCCAACGGCGCGCTGTGCGCGCGCGCCGTGGTCAGCCAGCGGGTGCCGCGCGGCATGGTGATGATGTATCACGCGCAGGAGAAGATCGTGAACACGCCGGGGTCGGAGATCACCGGCGGGCGCGGCGGCATCCATAACTCGGTGACGCGGGTCTCGCTCAAGCCCACCCACATGATCGGCGGCTACGCACAGCTGTCGTACGGCTTCAACTACTACGGCACGGTTGGCGCCAACCGCGACGAATTCCTGATCGTGCGCAAGATGCGGCGCGTGGACTGGCTCGACGATGCGCCGCCCGATCCGGTCAACCCGGCCACCGAACACAGGATCCGCGAAGGAGAGGCTCGATGAAAGTGCGCGCGCAGATCGCGATGGTGCTGAACCTGGACAAATGCATCGGCTGCCATACCTGCTCGGTGACCTGCAAGAACGTCTGGACCGGCCGCGAGGGCATGGAGTACGCCTGGTTCAACAACGTCGAGACCAAGCCCGGCATCGGCTACCCCA
The DNA here is from genome assembly GCF_000307735.3 of Cupriavidus sp. HPC(L). Lineage (NCBI taxonomy): Bacteria > Pseudomonadati > Pseudomonadota > Betaproteobacteria > Burkholderiales > Burkholderiaceae > Cupriavidus > Cupriavidus sp. HPC(L). The sequence goes on from NZ_AMPR02000164.1 coordinate 4,948, forward strand.
AGGACTGGGAGAACCAGCAGCGCTGGCGCGGCGGCTGGACCCGCAAGGCCAACGGCCGGCTCGAGCCGCGCCTTGGCAGCAAGTGGCGGATCCTGGCGCAGATCTTCGCCAATCCGCGCCTGCCGGAGATCGACGACTACTACGAGCCGTTCACCTTCGACTACGCGCATCTGCAGGACGCCGGCGACAGCCGCGCGATGCCGGTGGCGCGGCCGCGCTCGCTGATCAGCGGCGAGCGGCTGGAGAAGATCGAATGGGGGCCGAACTGGGAGGAGATCCTCGGCGGCGAATTCGACAAGCGCTCGCAGGACTACAACTTCGAGCAGGTGCAGAAGGACATCTACGGGCAGTTCGAGAACACCTTCATGATGTACCTGCCGCGCCTGTGCGAGCACTGCCTGAATCCGGCGTGCGTGGCGGCGTGTCCGTCTGGCTCGATCTACAAGCGCGAGGAGGACGGCATCGTGCTGGTCGACCAGGACAAGTGCCGCGGCTGGCGCATGTGCGTGTCGGGCTGCCCCTACAAGAAGATCTACTTCAACTGGCACAGCGGCAAGGCGGAGAAATGCATCTTCTGCTATCCGCGCATCGAGGCCGGCGAGCCGACCGTCTGCTCGGAGACCTGCGTCGGCCGCATCCGCTATCTGGGCGTGCTGCTGTACGACGCCGACCGCATCGAGCAGGCGGCCAGCGTCGAGTCCGAGCAGGACCTGTACGAGGCGCAGCTGTCGCTGTTCCTCGACCCGAACGATCCCGCGGTGGCTGCGCAGGCCGAGCGCGACGGCGTGCCGGCCGGCTGGATCGACGGCGCGCGCAAGTCGCCGGTCTACAAGATGGCGATCGACTGGAAGATCGCCTTTCCGCTGCATCCGGAATACCGCACGCTGCCGATGGTCTGGTACGTGCCGCCGCTGTCGCCGATCAATGCCGCCGCCAACAGCGGCGAGCTCGGCATCAATGGCTATCTGCCGGACGTCGGCTCGCTGCGCATTCCGCTGCGTTACCTGGCCAACCTGCTGACCGCCGGCGACGAGGCGCCGGTCAAGCTGGCGCTGGAGCGGCTGCTGGCGATGCGCGCCTATATGCGCGCCCGCCATGTCGACGGCGTCGACGCGCCCGGCGTGCTGGCGCAGGCCGGACTGAACGCCGCACAGGTCGAAGAGATGTACCGCTACCTGGCGATCGCCAACTACGAGGACCGCTTCGTCATCCCGACCTCGCACCGCGAATACGCCGAGGATGCCTTCGACCTGCGGTCTTCGTGCGGCTTCTCGTTCGGCAACGGCTGCTCGGACGGACGCTCGGAAACCAGCCTCTTCAGCACGAAGAAGGGCAATCGCAAGATCCCGATCCGCCAGGAGTTCTAGGACATGCTGACCGACGTCTTTTCGCGTGCCGCCGCGCCTTCGCCGGCCACCTTCTCGCTGCTGTCGGCCCTGCTCGACTATCCCGAGGCCGCGCTGCTCGCCGCCGTGCCGGAGGCGCGCCGGCGCGTCGCCGAGGACCGCTCGCTGCCGCGCGACAGCCGCGCCGACCTCGAACGTTTCCTCGACTACCTGGCCGCGCGCGAGCCGCTGACGCTGCAGGAGAACTATGTCGCGCTGTTCGATCGCGGGCGCGCGACCTCGCTGCATCTGTTCGAACACGTGCATGGCGAATCGCGCGACCGGGGCCAGGCGATGGTCGACCTGCTGCAGATGTACGAGCGCCACGGACTGCGGCTGCAGGCCGGCCATCTGCCCGACTACCTGCCGGTCTTTCTCGAGTACCTGTCGCGGCTGCCGGCATCCGACGCGGTGGCGCTGCTGGCCGAGACCGGCGAAATCCTGCAATCGATCGCGGCCCAGCTCGCCCAGCGGCGCAGCCACTACGCGCTGCCGCTGGGCGCGCTGCTGCGGATCATCGGGCAGCGCCCGCCCGCGCTGACGCTGCCCGAGCCCTCGGC
>NZ_AMPR02000163.1:0-6941 GCF_000307735.3 Cupriavidus sp. HPC(L)
GCAGCCGGAGGCGGCGCGGGCGGCGCGTCGCCGTCCCCGCCGCAGCCTGCCACCGCCAGGGTCATCGCGGCGAGCGCGGCCATCGCCGGCGCGCGCCATGGGACTGGTTTGTCCATCTCGTCTTCTCCGTTCGTTCGGCAACGCATCAAGGCAGCACCGGGTTGGCCTGGGCCCGCGCGATTGCGCGCTGCGCATCGGCGGGCAGCAGGAAACGCTGCGCCACCAGCGCATCGGCCGCCGACCGCAGCTTCGCCAGATAGCCCGCCTGGTCGCCGTACAGCGCCTCCAGCGAAGGCCGCTGGTCGCCGGCCGCCGTGCGCGCGGCCTCGGTCTTGTGGAACGGGAGATAGCTGCCGCCCAGATTGACCAGATCGACGATGCCCGGCGTGGCGACGTAGTTGAACTCGAGGCTGGTGCCGATCGGTACCTGCACATCGAGCGAGCGGATGCCCGCCTTCGCGAGCCCGGTCGAGGGATCGAGCTGCGGCACCAGGATCGCGTAGTCGCGGCCCAGATAGGCGGGCGGCAGCACGGTGGCGATGCCCGACTCGTCCTGCGGCCGGTACTGCGGGCCGTAGTCCAGCAGCGGGAAGCCGTTGTAGCGGCCGAGGTACTGGAAGTCCGGGATCGGCACCGTTCCGCTCGGGCCGGTGAAGCTGACGCCCTTGATCACCGGCACCTGCAGCTGGTCCGGACGCACCAGCGTACCGTCGGCGATGCGCGGCACCTGGCTGTCCGGCGGCGCGATGTCGCGCGCAACCCAGTCCTCCAGCGCAATGAACAGCGCGCGGAAGGTATCGGCGAAGTCGATCATCGAGCCGGCCGGATAGACGGTCTGCGCGGGGTTGTAGTTGATCTGCGCCGAGCGGCCGCCGTGCTGCGTGCTGGCGTAGTAGTAGATGCGCGCGTTGTCCGGCTGCGTCAGGTCGGTGAAGCCGTAGGCGTCGGTCAGCACCGGCGAGCCCTGCAGCTGCCAGAACTCGGTGCCCGACATGCCGAGGAAGAAGCGCGGGCAGGTCTGTGTCTCGCTGCAGCGCTTCATCACGCCACCGGTGCGGCCCGCGACGGCGTCCTCATAGTCGGCCGCCAGGCCGCGCGGCGCGGTCTGGCCGAACGCCCGATGGTCGGTGCGCAGGCCACCGCCGCCGCCAGGCACCGCGAAACGCGTGTTGATATTGGTCTGGCGCGCGGCGACATGCGCGAAGATGCCGTCGAACACCTTGCCGCCGTCCAGCGCCGCGTTGAAGCCCAGATGCAGGAAGGTCTTCATGGCATTGCCCGACTGCGAGGTGCCCTGCCCGATCGCGTAGCGGATCGCGCCGGCGATCGGATTGGGCGTGCCGGCCGCGTCGGCGCTGCGATGGCGGAAGAAGGTCACGGTGTCGCGCAGCGCCGCGAGGCCCACGCCCATCACCTTCGGGTCCTTGGCTACGTAGGTGATCTCGTACAGATAGCCCGGCTGGAAGCCGTCCTTCAGGCAGACCTTGCTGCCGTCGGGCTTGCCGGGAAACGGCGCGCCGCTGGCGCCGCAGTCCGCGAACTTCCATTCCGACGGTGCGATCGGCACGCGCGGATCGGTCTCGTTGACGCGGCGTGTCAGCGTGTAGCCCGGCTGCGTGTTGTCCAGGCTCGCCGGTGCGTACGGAATCATCGAGCCGTTGAAGACACCGCCGGGCAGGCTCATCGTCGAGGTCGCGACGCTCGGCACCAGCTCGGCCGCGTACGGACCGGTGATGCTGCTGCCGTCCTTGTTGCGCGCCACCGGCACGCTCAGCGTCAGCCGCGCCGGCGAGCTCTTGGGCACGTCGCCCTGCCAGGCCGCGTACAGGAACACATAGCCGCGTTCGAAATAGACCGCGTCGCCCGGTACCGCGGCGGGGTTCGGCATCGTCAGGATATTGCCGCGATTGGGCGCGTCGTAGCGCAGCACGCCGCCGGCCTTGCCGATGTCCTTCGGCTTGAGCATCACGAACTCGGTGGTGTACTCGACCATGCCGCGCGCATTGACCGGCGCCAGCTCCAGGTCCTGGATCACCGCGTTGCGCGGGTCCTTCGGATCGACCTCGCCGTGCAGCGAGCCGGTCAGCTTCTCGTAGGCGCCAACGCTGCCGAAGCTGCCGGGAAAGTCCTCGCGCGCGGAGATCGTCAGCGTGATCGCGGGCGTCAGCGGCTGCCCGCCGCCGGGCGGCCCACCGGCCGGCGGGCCATCATCGTCGCTGCCGCAGCCGGCCAATACGGACGCCGCGGCCGCCGCGGCCGCCGCGGCCAATACCCATCCCATCGCCCGCGCCGTACCGACGCGGCGAGCGTGCCTGATCTCCATGTCTTCTCCTGCCCTGGTGGTTCTTCTTCGGGTCGCTTGTCTTCACGCCCACTGACGGAGCGTTGGCGCCAAGTCTAGGAAGGAGATTGATCGGAGAGAAATGGATAATCTCGATGGATTTAGCGGGTTTTTGGGGGAATGGGGGATGGGGAGTTTTCGCGTGCGGGGACCATGTCGGTCTGCGTGGCGCGGCTGCCCTCTCCCCCTGCCCCTCTCCCGCAGGCGGGAGAGGGGAAAAGACCAGCGCGGGAGAAGACCGGCGCGATACCAGGCTTCGCTCGCGGCATTGGTCCCCGCCGACGGGATCCTTCCCTCCCCTCAGGAGGAGAGGGCCCGGGAGAGCGAGGTGGTATTCAGCGCCCCGCCGCCCCCGCCAACGCCGCAATGCGCTCCGGCGCGACGCCGGCCTCGCGCAACACCTCCTCGGTATGCTCGCCCAGCGATGGCGCGGGCCGCCGGATCGCGGTGGGCGTGCGGGCAAAGCGCGTGGTCGGCCGCACCTGCCGGATCGGACCGACCGCCGGATGCACGGACTCCTCGAACAGTCCCACCGCCGACAGGTGCGGATGCTGCGGCAGGTCCTCGAGCCGATAGATCGGCGTGGCGGGAATATCGAGCCGCTCGCACAGCGCCATCCATTGCGCGGTGGTGCGCAGCGGCGCCAGCTCGGCCAGATGGCCGTACAGCGCCTTGATGTTGGCGTTGCGCTCGCGGCGGCTGGCGATCCGATAGCGCTCGGCCAGATCGTCGCGTCCGAGGTCATGGAAGAACGCCTTCCAGTGCCGCTCCGTGTAGGGCAGCATGCTGATCCAGCCATCGGCGGTGCGCACCGGCTTGCGGCCGCCTTCGAGCAGGCGCGCATAGCCGGCCTTGGCGGTCGACGACGGGAACATCATGCCGCCCATATGCTCGGTCAGCACGAAGGCGGCCATCGTCTCCAGCATCGGCACCTCGACGTACTGGCCCTCGCCATGCCGCTCGCGCCGGAACAGCGCGGCCAGCACCGCGTTGGCGACCGCCAGTCCGGTGGTCTTGTCGGCGATCAGGCTGGGCAGGTAGTCCGGCTCCGCGCCGGCCGCGCTGGCGGCGCCGACGAAGCCGCAGGCCGCCTGGATGATGTCGTCGAACGCCGGCTTGTCGCGGTGGGGACCGTCCTGGCCGAAGCCCGGCGCGGCGCAATAGACAATGTCGGGGCGCAGGCGCGCGACCGCCTCGTAGCCGAAGCCGAGCCGCTCGATCGCGCCGATCCGCATGTTGTGGACCAGCACGTCGACCGTCGGGATCAGCGCGCGCAGCGCGGCGGCGCCCTGCTCGTCCTTCAGGTCCAGCACCACCGAGCGCTTGTTGCGATTGAGCGCAAGGAAGATCGAACTCATGCCCGCATGCTCGACCACGCCGTTGGCGCGCATCAGGTCGCCCTCCGGCGCTTCGATCTTGATCACGTCGGCGCCCATGTCGGCCAGCACCTGCGTGCCCATCGGCCCCAGCACCACCGACGACAGGTCCAATACCCGCACGCCGTCCAGCGGCCCGGCCACGGCGGCCCGGCCGCCTCCGTTGTATTCGTTCACTGACGCACTCCTGTGATGCCGCATCAGCGGCGCTGAAAATTGGGCAGGCGTCGTTCCGCCATTGCGGCCACGCCTTCGCGGAAGTCCTCGGTCGGGAACTGGGTCAACTGGACTTCCAGTTCGTGCCGGTTGATCTGCGCGATGCGATCGGCCAGGCCGGCACGCAGCGTGGCGCGCGTGCTCTCGACGGCCAGCGGCGCGGAGACCGCGATCTCGCAGGCGAGCGCGTGGGCGCGCGCCAGCACGTCGGCCTGCTCGACAAGCTCGTCGGCCAAGCCCATCTCGACCGCGGTCGCACCGTCGATGCGGCGGCCGGTGTAGAACAGCAGCGCGGCGCGCTGCTCGCCGATCAAGCGCGGCAACGTCAGGCTCAGGCCGAAGCCCGGATGAAAGCCCAGCCGGTTGAAATTGACGCTGAAGCGCGCCTCGCGGCAGGTCACGCGGAAATCGGCGACCAGCGCGAGCCCCACGCCGGCGCCGATCGCCGCGCCATGCACCGCGGCGACGATCGGCTTGCGCGTGCGGAACAGCCGCATCGCCTGCCGGTAGAACGGGCTCGGGTCGCGCCGGACCGAGGGGTCGGGCGTGCCGAAGTCGGCGCCGGCGCAGAACGACTTGCCATCGGCGGCCAGCACGATGGCGCGGCAGTCGTCGTCGCCGTCGATCTGCTCGAAGGCGTCGGCCAGTGCCGCCATGCAGTCGACATCGACATGGTTATGGGGCGGGCGCTGCAGCACCACGTGCGCGACGTGGTCCTGCGGCAGCCGGCGCAGCGAGACGGAAGAAGTGTTGTCCATGGCAGTGGGCTATGACAAGGAAGTCGGTGACAAGGGAAGTCGGTGACAGTGACGGTGAAAGCGGCTTGGGAAATTGCCGATGGGCCGCGCGGCGCAGGTCCGGGATAATGTCGGCACCCGTCCGGACGGATCGATCCGGGCCAGCCAATCGAAAGCGGGCGCAGGCTGCGGCTTGCCGGACCCGCTCACCAGGAGCGCAACGCGAATCGAACGATGCCTAGCGGAGACCATCGACAGGGCGAGCCGACGCCCGCCAGCGACCACCGGCGCCTGCCGCTGGCCGAACTGCGGCACAAGGACCTGAACCTGCTGGTCGTGCTGGCCGCGCTGCTGGAAAGCCGCAGCGTCAGCGAGGCGGCGCGGCGGCTCGACAGCAGCCAGCCATCGACCAGCCGCATGCTCGAGCGCCTGCGCGAGGAATTCGGCGACCCGCTGCTGATCAAGAGCGCGGCCCGCATGCTGCCGACGCGCCGCGCGCAGGAACTGCAGCAGGCGCTGGACACCGCGCTGCGCACGATCGAAAGCATCTACACGCAGACCGATCGCTACGACCCCGCGCAGGAGACCGGCTCCTACGCGATCGGCATCAACGACTCGCTGCAGGCGCTGATCGCGCCGGCCTTCCTCGCCAGGCTGCGCCAGGTGGCGCCGCGCGCGCGGGTGCGCATGCATCCGGTGCCGATGCCCAGCGGACTGAGCGCGATGACCAGCGGCGCGATCGACGTGATGGTGGCGTTCTACCCGGTCGAATCGGAGGCGCTGCGTTCGGAGCTGCTGTTCAACGCGCCGTTCGGCTGCCTGTGCGATGCCGGCAACGCCCATCTCGGCAGCACGCCGGGCGCCGCCGAGCTCGCGCCGCTGCCGTGCCTCGACATCTCGCAGTTCGGTGTGGTCACCCGCATGGTCGACCGCTACTTCGCCAGTCACGGGCAGCAGCGCCATATCGCCTGCACGATGACCAGCTACCTGGCCGTCGCCGACGCGATCACCGGCACCGACATGTACGCGATGGTGCCGGGCTATCTGGCGCCGGTGCTGTGCCGGCATCCGGGCGTGCGCTTCATTGCGATCGACGACCCGGCACTGGCCATCCCGGTGCACCTGTGCTGGCACAACAACGTCCATACCCATCCTTTCGTCTCCCTGCTGCGCACGATGCTGACCGAGGTCGCCCGCGGCCTGCCGGTGTAGTCGTTATTCGGTCATTGCGTCATTCCGGCTGGATGCCCGCGGCCTGCGCGACCCGCCGGAAACGCGCGATCTCGGCCTGATGGAAGGCGCGCATCGCCTGCGGGGCATAGGGCATCAGGTCGCTGCCCTTGGTGGCCAGGAACGCGATCGACTCGGGCGTCTTCAGGATCGACTGCATCGCGCCCGCCAGCTTGTCGGCAATGTCGTCCGGCGTCTGCGCCCGCACGTAGAACGAGACCCAGCTGTACTGCACGTAGTCGGGATAGCCGAGCTCGCGCACCGACGGTACCTCGGGCAACTCGTGATGGCGCTTCTCGCCCGACACCGCCAGAGCCCGCACCTTGCCCTGCCGGATCAGCGTCAGCGCGCCGCTGGTGTCGACCACCGCGAGATCGAGCTGCCTGCCGATGATGTCGGTCATGATCTGCGCCTGGCCCTTGTAGGGAATATTGACCAGCTTGATGCCGGCCAGATTGCCGAACCATGCTGCGGCCAGCCGATATCCCGCCGAATAGGTGCCGACGCTCAGCGGCTTGGCCTTGCCCGCGGCGACCACATCGGCGAGCGTCTTCCACGGGGAATCGACCGGCACGAGGAACACGTTCATGTTCCGGCTCAGGCCCGCCACCGGGCGCAGATCGGCAAGCGGGTCGTAGGGCAGGTTCTTCAGCACGATCGGATTGACCGACAGTGGCGAATTGCTTGCCAGCAGGATCGTGTAGCCGTCGGCCGGCGCGCTCTTCAGCGCCTGGATGCCGATCACGCCGTTGGCGCCGGGGCGGTTCTCGACCACCACCGGCTGTCCCAGCACGCGGCCCAGCGCTTCGCCGTAGAAGCGGGCCGACGAATCCGAGCCGCTGCCCGAGGTGAACGGCACGATGATGCGCAACGGCCGCGAAGGAAATTCGCTCGCCGATTCCGCGGCGGCGATGCCGCTGGCGGCGGCACTGGCAAAGGCGACGCTGGCCAGCAGCAGCGCCCGAAGCAAACCCGGTACTCGCATCGATGTCTCCTGAAGTGGGCTGGTTTGTCCCTGTGTTGTTTGCGGTGGGGCGATCC
>NZ_AMPR02000162.1:0-7088 GCF_000307735.3 Cupriavidus sp. HPC(L)
CGTCACGCTGGGCACGCCGCACCACGGCTGCACGCTGGCCAGCATCGGCAGCGGCGCCAATGCGCGCCAGATGCGCTGCGGCAACGACTGGCTGCAGGCGCTGGCGCGCAGCGAAAGCCCGCGCGACCGCGCCGCGATGGTGTCGATCTTCAGCTGGCACGATTCGATCGCCGGCCCGGCCGAAACCAGCTGGCTCGACGGCGCCCACAACGTGGCGCTGGCCGGCATCGGCCATGTCTCGCTGCTGCGCGACGCACGCGCCGTCGACGCGGTGCTGGCAGCGCTGGACCGTCTCGCGCACGCCCCTGCCGCGGCCGCTTCCTGATCCCCGGCTGATCGAACGCTGGCCCGCGGCATCGCCGCGCCTGCAGGTCGCCCACCGTCTTTACGGTTGGTCACATGTCATTCATGTTTCCGTCACGGCGCCGTCATCGATGGCTGGCTCAATGCAGTCATCGCCGTCACCGGGGCCGCCATGGTCAGTCCACTCCGTTCCGCCCGGGCACATCTGGCCCGCGCCGCGCAGCGACTGCGCGGACGCTCCGACCCGATGCTGCCGCTGGCCGCCATTCCCGGCATGCCAGCCGCCTTCATGCCGCCCGGCCTGGACCGTGCGCCGGCCACCGCCTTCCCCGCCGACACCGGCCGCCCGGACCAGCACGACCGGCGCGACCCGGTCCCCGCCGCAGCCCCCTCTCCCGAGCCGCCCGAAGTCGAGCGCTACCGCGCAATCTGGCTGTCCGATATCCATCTGGGCACGCCGGGCTGCCAGGCCGACTACCTGCTCGATTTCCTCAAGCACAACGAGTCCGACACGCTGTACCTGGTCGGCGACATCATCGACGGCTGGCAGCTGCGGCGCGGCTGGTACTGGCCGCAGAGCCACAACGACGTCGTGCAGAAGCTGCTGCGCAAGGCGCGCAAGGGCACCGAGGTCATCTATGTCCCGGGCAACCATGACGAGGTCGCGCGCCAGTTCGATGGCCTGGCCTTCGGCGACGTGGTGGTGCGCGAGGAAGCGGTGCACGTGACCGCCACCGGCCGGCGCCTGTGGGTCGTCCATGGCGACCTGTTCGACGGCGTCGTGCAGCACGCGCGCTGGCTCGCGTACCTGGGCGACACGCTGTACACGCTGATCCTCGCGCTGAACCGGCATTTCAACCGCATCCGCGCGCGGCTGGGCTTTCCCTACTGGTCGCTGTCGCAGTACCTGAAGCACCAGGTCAAGAACGCGGTCAACTACATCAGCTCGTTCGAACACGCCATGGTCGAGGAAGCGCGCCGGCGCGGCTGCGATGGCGTGGTCTGCGGCCATATCCACAAGGCCGAGATCCGCGAGGTCGACGGCCAGCTCTACTGCAACGATGGCGACTGGGTCGAGAGCCTGTCGGCGCTGGTCGAGACCGTCGAGGGCGAGCTGAAGATCGTCTACTGGACCACGCTGCGCGACCCCGCACCGGCGGTCGCGCGCCGCACGCGCAAGAGCGCGGCGACGGCGTAGCGCCGCGCCGCATTCCGACCGACCGCTGCTGGGCAACCGATACCGCGGCTTTCGCCGCAAGGACACACCATGAAAATCCTGATCGTCACCGATGCCTGGGAACCGCAGGTCAACGGCGTGGTTCGCACGCTGAAGTCGACCCGCCGCGAACTGCAGGCGATGGGCCATACCGTGGAACTGCTGACGCCGCTCGAATTCCGCACGGTGCCCTGCCCGACCTACCCCGAGATCCGCCTGTCGCTGCTGCCCGGCGCCGCGGTGCGCCGGCGCATCCGCGAGTTCGCCCCGGACGCGCTGCATATCGCCACCGAAGGCCCGCTCGGCCTGGCGGCACGCCGTCACGCGGTGCGCCAGAAGCTGCCGTTCACCACCGCCTACCACACCCGCTTTCCCGAATACGTGCAGGCGCGCTTCGGCATTCCGCTGGCCTGGACCTATCGCTTCCTGCGCTGGTTCCACGGTCCGGCCCAGGCAGTGATGGCGCCGACCCCGGTGGTGCTGCAGGACCTGCACCGCTTCGGCATCGAGCATGCGGTGCTGTGGACGCGCGGCGTCGATCTCGACGTGTTCGTGCCGCAGCCGGTCAACGTGCTGAACACCGCCCACCCGATCTTCCTCTACGTCGGCCGCGTCGCCGTCGAGAAGAATGTCGAGGCCTTCCTGTCGCTCGATCTGCCCGGATCGAAATGGGTGGTCGGCGACGGCCCGGCGCTGCCCGCGCTGCGGGCCCGCTATCCGAACGCGAACTACCTGGGCGTGCTGAGCCAGCCCGAACTCGCCAAGGTGTATGCTTCGGCCGATGTCTTCGTGTTCCCGAGCCGCACCGATACCTTTGGCCTGGTGCTGCTCGAAGCGCTGGCCAGCGGTCTGCCGGTGGCAGCCTATCCGGTCACCGGCCCGATCGATGTGCTGGGCGACAGCGACGCCGGCGTGATGCACGAGGATTTGCGCGAGGCCTGCCTCGAAGCGCTGCGCATCGACCGCGCCACCGCACGCGCGCACGCCGAACGCTTCTCGTGGCGCGCCGCGTCCGAACAGTTCCTCGCGCATCTGCGACCGCTGCACGGCATGCCGAACGGCCAGGCCGCGCGCCCCCGACAAGATCATGGCGAAACACCCTCTTCCCTCCGACAACTCCGTGCCGAAGCCGACCTTGCCCCGCGAGAACGGCGACTACACGATTGAAGACAACCCCCACAAGGGCAACCGCGGCATTGCCCGCGCCTGGCGGGCCGCGGTCAACTCGCTGTCCGGCCTGCGCTATGCGGTGCTCGAGGAGAGCGCGTTCCGGCAGGAGCTGACGCTGGTCGCGGTGCTGACGCCGCTGGCCTTCCTGCTGCCGGTGACCGTGGTCGAACGGATCCTGCTGCTCGGCACGCTGCTGCTGGTGCTGATCGTCGAGCTGCTGAACTCCAGCGTCGAGGCCGCGGTCGACCGCATCTCGCTGGAGCGGCACGGCCTGTCCAAGCGGGCCAAGGACTTCGGCAGCGCGGCGGTGATGCTGGCGCTGGTGCTGTGCGGCGGCACCTGGCTGGCGATCGCCGCCCCGCACGTGGTGGGCTGGCTGCGCGCGCTGATCGGCTGAGCGGGGACCGCGGCGGCGGAGCGCCGCAGGGGCGCATGCGATGCCATTGCATATAATCGCAGTCCGTCCATTCGCAGTGCGCCGGTCCGTCTGTTTGCGGCCCGCGGCTGCCTAGCTTGCCCGGCCTCATGGAATCCAAACCCCAGACCGGTCCCCGCCGCACGCGGGACCGCATCCTCGATGTCTCGCTGCGCCTGTTCAACGAGGTCGGCGAGCCCAACGTGACCACCACCACCATCGCCGAGGCGATGGAGATCAGCCCCGGCAACCTGTACTACCACTTCCGCAACAAGGACGACATCATCACGTCGATCTTCGCGCGCTTCGAGCAGGAAATGGAGCGCCGGCTGAAGCTGCCCGACGACCACAAGCCGACGCTCGGCGAAAGCTGGGGCTATCTGCAGTACATGTCCGAGTTCCTGTGGAACTATCGCTTCCTGTACCGGGACATCAACGATCTGCTGGCCCGCAACCGGATGCTGGAGACCAACTTCAAGCGGATCGTCGAGCAGAAGAAGCGCTTCGCGCAGGAGATCTGCCGCCAGTTCCTCGACGACGGCGAGATGGAGGCGACGCCCGACCAGGTCGAAGCGATCTGCACCAATATCGTGGTGGTCGCGACCTACTGGCTGTCGTTCCAGTTCGTGCAGCATCCGCGCCAGTACAACGATCCGGAACAGATCCGCGGCTATCTGCACAGCGCCAGCTATCACATCTTCTCGATCCTCGCGCCTTATCTGCGCGGCAATGCGCGCCAGGCCTTCGATCAGCTGGCGCGCGAGTTCGCCGCCGAGAAGGCACAGGCGGCGACCCCGTCGGGATCGACTCCCCCATCCAAACCCAGACAGGAAGGAAAGCAGTGAAATCGGTTTGCGTCTATTGCGGTTCGAGCCCCGGCAACCGCCCGGAATACGCGCAGGCCGCGCGTGCGATGGGCCGCGCGCTGGCCGACAAGGGCCTGGCGCTGGTCTACGGCGGCGGCAAGGTCGGCCTGATGGGCATGGTCGCCGATGCGGTGCTCGAGCATGGCGGCACCGCGATCGGCATCATTCCCGAGGCGCTGATGCACAAGGAGATCGGCCACGCCGGCCTGACCGAGCTGCACGTCGTGCGCAACATGCACGAACGCAAGCAGATGATGGCCGACCGCGCCGACGCTTTCGTCGCGATGCCCGGCGGCATCGGCACCTACGAGGAACTGTTCGAGACCTTCACCTGGCTGCAGCTGGGCTATCACGCCAAGCCGGTCGGCGTGCTCAATGTCGCCGGCTTCTATGACGGCATGATCGGCTTCCTGCGCCATGCAGTCGGCGAAGGCTTCCTGAAGCCCGAACACGCCGGCCTGCTGCGCGTGGCCGACACGCCGGACGGCATCCTCTCGTCGCTGGCCAACGTGCCGCAGCTGCGCGTCGACAAGTGGCAGCAGGCCCGCGACAAGACCTGATCGGATTCAGAAGGACGAGCCCGGCTGGCGCAGGAAGGCGACTTCCTCGTCGGTATTGGGCCGGCCCAGTACCGCATTGCGATGCGGGAAGCGGCCGAAGCGTTCGATCACCACGCGGTGGCGCTCGGCCCATTCGACGACGTCGACGCGCCCCGCGGTGTCCTCGCGCAGCGCCGCCATCAGTTTGACCGCCGCGTGCTGGGCGTCCAGCGCCTCGGCATGCTCGAACGGCATATAGCAGAACATCCGGTGATACGGCGTCGGCAGGCAGCGGTCGTCGCCGCGCTCGACCATCTGCCGGGCCAGCGCCAGCGCCTGCGCATCGGTGGCAAAGCTGCGCGGATCGCCGCGGAACATGTTGCGCGGAAACTGATCGAGCAGCACGATGCGCGCGCAGACCGTCTCCGGCGCGAGCTCGGCGGTGGTCTCGACGAACGCGGACCATCCATCGGTGCCCGCATGCGCGGCCTCCCATGCCGGCAGGAATTCTTCACGCACGCGCGCATCGAACGCTTCGCTGCGCGTGAACCACATCGCCCGTTCGCGATCCCAGTCGGGCGAGTCCGGCGTGCCGAACCAGAAGGCCAGGATGCGCGCGGCGAGGTTGTTGTGATTGGTCTGGTCCATCGTTTGTAATTTCCTTCCCGAATCGAATCCCGCGATGAAGGACTCCCTCTCCCCCTCAGGGGGAGAGGGCTGGGGAGAGGGAGGTGGGTTCAACCGGCAGTGGTATGGCCGCCGCCGCTTGCCCTCTCCCCCGCCCCCTCTTCCGCAAGCGGGAGAGGGGAGTAAACAGTCAGCAACTCAGGTCGGCAACTCAGGTCGGCAACTCAGGTCGGCAACTCAGGTCGGCAACTCAGGCCCGCAACTCAGACCGGCGACTCAGCGCGCCACGTTCCGCATCCAGTCGGCCGTCTGGAACAGCGCCTGCAGCAGCCGCATCTGCAGGTCCTCGGACAGGCCGACGTCGTGCATCGCCATCGCCATGCAGCGCATCCACTGGTCGCGCTCGCTGATGCCGATCTCGAACGGCAGATGGCGCGCGCGCAGCCGCGGATGGCCGAAGCGCTCGATGAAATGGTTAGGCCCGCCCAGCCAGCCGCACAGGAACCAGAACAGCTTGTCGCGCGAGCCGTCCATCGACGCCGGATGCAGCGCGCGCAGGCCGGCGAACTGCGGCTCCAGGTCCATCAGGTCGTAGAAGCGGTCGACCAGCTCGCGCACGCGCGCCTCGCCGCCGATCAGCTCGTAGGCGGTGGGCTGCGCCGCCTGTTCGGTAGCGCCGGTAGCGCCATCGGTAGCGCTGTCGGTGGCGCTGCCGGTGACCTTGTCATTGGCCTGCTGCTCGGCAGCGGTGTCGGCATTCTGCCGGGATACGTCGGACATGGCGGTTTGAATAAATGGAATCGGCTTGCCGGCTCAGGCCTCGCGCAGCGTCGCGAGCGCCGGCTGGCGCAGCACGTCCCGCAGGCCCAGCCAGCCGCCGGCAAAAGCGCACAGCATGCCAGAAACCACGCCGACCGGCACGATCCACGGATTGAGCACATAGGAGAAGTCGAACACGAAGCGCGACAACGCCCAGCCGACCGCGATCGCGCCGATGCTGGCCAGCAGCCCCGCCAGCCCGCCGACGACCAGGAATTCGGCGTACTGCGTCTGCTTGATGGTCGCCGCCGATGCGCCCAGCGCCTTCAGCAGCCCCGCGTCGCGGCGGCGCTCGTCGCGCGCGCCCGCCAGCGCGGCATAGAGCACCGTGACCCCGGCGGCCAGCGTGAAGGCGAACAGGAACTGCACCGCGGCGATCACCTGGTCGAGCACGCCCTGCACCTGCCGCAGGATCAGCTCGGTATTGACGATCGTGATGTTCGGAAAGCGCGCGCTCAGCGCATTGCCCAGCGAGGCCTGCTCGGGCTTCAGGTGGAAGGCGGTGATATAGGTCTCCGGCAGTCCCTGCATCATCGACGGCGGCAGGATCACGAAGAAATTGACGCGCATCGAGCTCCAGTCCAGCTTGCGCAGCGAGGTCACCGGCGCCTCGATCTGCTGGCCCGCCACGTCGAAGCGCAGCGTATCGCCCAGCTTCACGCCCAGCGTCTTGGCGATGCCCTCCTCCATCGACGCCTCGGGCCGCTTGCCGTCGAACCAGCGGCCGGCCACCACGCGGTTGCCCTCGGGCAGCGCATCGGTATAGGACAGGTTGAACTCGCGCTCGACCAGATTGCGCGCGCGGCCTTCCTCGAAGCGCGCGGCCTGCACCGGCTCGCCGCCGATATGGGTCAGCCGGCCTCGCACCATCGGATAGAGCAGATCGTCGATGCCGTCGCGCGCCAGCATCTGGCGCAGCGGCTCGCGCTGGTCCGGCTGGATATTGATGATGAAGCGGTTCGGCGCGTCGGCCGGGGTGGCGTTGCGCCACGAGTCGATCAGGTCGTTGCGCGTCATGCCCAGCAGCAGCAGCGCCATCAGCCCGACGGCCAGCGCGACCGTCTGCAGCACCGTGACCGCGCGGCGGCGCTCCAGCACCGCCAGCGCAAAGCGCCAGCCGACCGCGCGGCCGG
>NZ_AMPR02000161.1:0-7148 GCF_000307735.3 Cupriavidus sp. HPC(L)
GTGTCCCACACCGGCGAAAAGCACGGCTGGCAGTACGCCTCACCCCCTTCGTCGCCATGCTCGACCAGCAGGCGATCGAGCGCCGCGCGCGCCTGCGCGGCCGCCGGCTCGTCGCGCGGCACGCCGAGCGCGTCGAACATCATCACCGCATTGACCATCGCCGGAAAAATCGCACCCAGGCCATCGTCGCCGTTCAGGCGCTCGCGCACGAACTGCTCGGCGCGCGCGATGGCCCGCTGACGCATCGGGCGCGGCGACAAGGGCTCGAGCACGCGCAGCGCGACATCGACGCCGCGAAACACCGCATACCAGAAGCGGCTCTGATGCGGCGCCCTGCCCGGCATCCGCGCGGCCTGGCCGGGCCGGCGAAACAGTTCGTCGATGCCGACGCGGCGCGGATTGCGCGCGCAGGGGCGCAGCGTGTTCAGCACCAGCAGCGGCACGATCACGGTGCGCGCCCAGTACGAGATCTTCGACAGATGAAACGGAAACCACAGCGGCAGCAGCATGATCTCGACCGGCATCAGCGGCACAGCGCGCCACGGCATCACGCCATACAGCGCCAGCAGCGTGCGGGTGAACACATTGCTCGCTTCGGCCCCGCCCAGCGCCAGGATGCGCTCGCGCGCGCGCCGCATCGCCGGCGCGTCGACCGGCTCGCCGATCATCTTCAGCGCGAAGTACGCCTTGACGGAGGCGCTGGTATCCGACGCGCCGCCATGAAACAGCGGCCAGCCGCCGTCCGCGTTCTGCCGGCGCAGCAGATAGCGCCCGATGCGCGCCTCCAGCGCGGCATCGGCCGGCTCGCCCAGATAGTGGACCAGCAGCACGTATTCGGACGGGATCGTGGTATCGGCCTCGAGCTCGAACACCCAATGGCCGTCGGCCCGCTGCCGCGCGATCAAGGCGTCGACGGCGTGCGCGATCGCGGCATCGAGACGCGGGTCAGTGGAAGCTGGGAACGAAGGGAAGGACGGCGCGAGGGAGGAGGCGGCGGAATCGGGCCGAGCCTTGGTGGCCACGGGGTCCGCAGCGGACGGCGAACCGTTCAACGCGATCTGGATTTCAGCCACATCACTCCTCGTCACGCTATGACATCGCGAGGCAGCCGGCCGGGGCGGGACCACGACCGGCGCGCGGGAAACTCGCGATCGGTGTTGGGGGTCGGGCGATTATAGCAACCAGGCCAGAAGCGGGCCGGCCACGCCCGCTCGCCTTGACAGCCCTGGCCCCGGGCTTCTATGCTGGCACGCATTGTTCCTTTGAAAAGACCGATGTTCTGTTGTACGGAATAAACAGAATCTCGGCGCACTTGCCTCACTCGCAATGAATCCCGACTCCGCCAACGGCAACCCGTCCGGGTCCGCCCACCAGTCCTCCCGCAAACCCTTGCGCGGCATCCGCGTGCTCGACCTGACCAATGTGCTGGCCGGCCCCTTCTGCTGCCACCAGCTGGCGCATCTGGGCGCCGACGTGATCAAGGTGGAGACGCCGGGCACTGGCGACCTGGCGCGCCAGCTGGGCGCCGACGCCGAGCTGAACCGCCGGCTGATGGGCGTGTCCTTCCTCGCGCAGAACCCCGGCAAGCGCTCGATCACGCTGAACCTGAAGCATCCGCTCGGCAAGCAGGCGCTGCGCCGGCTGGTGCAGCAGTCCGACGTATTGGTCGAGAACTTCCGGCCGGGCGTGATGGCGCGGCTGGGGCTCGGCTACGACACGCTGAAGCAGGACAACCGGCGGCTGATCTATTGCGCGATCTCGGGCTTCGGCCAGGACGGTCCGCTGGCCGACCTGCCCGCCTACGACCAGATCATCCAGGGCATGGCCGGCGTGATGAGCATCACCGGCGATGCGCAGACCGCGCCGTATCGCGTCGGCTATCCGGTCTCGGACACCGTCGGCGGGCTGACGGCGGCGCTGGCGGTGGCTGCGGCGCTGGCCGACCGCGACCGCACCGAGGGCTATCTGATCGACGTGTCGATGCTCGAATCGACGCTGGCGACGATGGGCTGGGTGGTGTCGAACTATCTGGTGGCCGGGCGCGAACCGGCGCCGATGGGCAACGACAACATGACCGCGAGCCCGTCGGGCACCTTCCGCACCGGCGACGGGCTGATCAATATCGCCGCCAACAAGCAGGAACAGTTCGAGGCGGTCTGCCGCGTGATCGGCCGGCCGGAGCTGGCGGCCGACCCCCGTTTCGCCGAACGGCAGGCGCGGCTGCAGCATCGCGCCGCGCTGCAGGGGGAGCTCGAAGCCGAACTGACGCGGCAGCCCACCGCGCATTGGTGGCCGCTGCTGAACCAGGCCGGCGTGCCCGCCGGGCCCGTCTATACGGTGCCGCAGACGCTCGCGCATCCGCAGGTCGCCACGCGCGGCATCGTCGCCGAGTTTGCCGATGCGCCCGGCGTCGGGCGCGACCTGCGTCTGCTGCGCACCGGCTTCAAGCTGGACGGCGCCACGCCGGCGGTCGATGCGCCGCCGCCCGAGCTGGGCCAGCACACGCGCGACATCCTTCTCGAACTCGGCTATACGGCCGAGCAGATCGACACCATGCAGGCGGAGCAAGCCCTATGACCGCATTCGACCCCGCCAACCCCGACGCCGGGCAGCGCCGCGCCCAAGACTGGTGGCACAGCGCCATCATCGACATGCAGCCCGGCGTGATCCGCTATCGCGGCTATCCGATCGAGCAGTTGATCGGGCGGGTGTCGTTCGCGCAGATGATCTGGCTGATGCTGCGCGGCGAGCTGCCGCCGCCGGGCCAGGCCGCGCTGCTCGACGCCGCGCTGATGTCCGCCGTCGACCATGGCCCGCAGGCGCCCAGCATCGCGGTCGCGCGGATGGCGGCGACCTGCGGCGTCGGGCTGAACAATGCGATGGCGTCGGCCGTCAATCTGCTTGGCGACGTGCACGGCGGGGCCGGCGAGCAGGCGGTGGCGCTCTATCTGGACATCGCCGCGCGCGTCGACGGGGGACTGGCACTGCCCGACGCGGTGCGGGCCGGTCTGCAGGCCTGGCGCGAGCTGCACGGCAAATATGTCTCGGGCTTCGGCCATCGCTTCCATCCGGTCGATCCGCGCGCGCCGCGGCTGCTCGAGCTGGTCGACCAGGCCGCGGCGGACGGCGTCGTCGGCGGACGGTTCGCCGCGATCGCGCGCGCGGTGGAGATCGAACTCGGTGCGGGACGATCGCGGCCGGTACCGATGAACATCGACGGCGCCACCGCGGTGATCTATGCCGAGTTGGGTTTCCCGCCGCCGCTGGCGCGCGGGCTGTTCTGCCTGTCGCGCTCGGTCGGCATCCTCGCGCACGCGTGGGAGCAGACCGAGCAAGGCGGCCGCAACAAGGGACCGATGCCGCGCGAATTCATCTGGACCTACGACGGACACCCGCCGCGCGATGTGCCGGAGACACCGTCGAGCGACCCGCGAAGCGACCCGCGAAGCGGCCCGACAAGCGACCCGACAAGCGACCCGACAAGCGAACCGCCGGACGGCGAGCGGTAGTCAGTGTGCGAGTCGAGCTCGCGGCTGGCGCGTCAGCGGCCGTCGCCGGAGAGATCGGCCTCGAGCGGGATGTCCGAGGCCGCGGCGGATTCCAATCCGGACGCCCCGGCCTGCCGTTCGGCGCTGGCCGCCGCCATCGCCTCCTCGCGCTCCAGCGTGGACGCCAGCACATAGCGATCCCGCCCGCGCCGCTTGGCCTCGTACAGCGCGCGGTCGGCATGGCCGAACAGCTGCTGCCACAGCCCCACCGAATCGGAACCGTCGTCGCGCAGCTGGGCGACGCCGATGCTGACGCTGGCGAACTTGCCGGCCGGCCCCGGCAACGGAATCGCCCGTACCTTGCGCAGGATCCGCCGGGCCAGCGCGGTCGCCTGATGCTCGTCGGTATGGGGGCACAGCACGCAGAACTCCTCGCCGCCGTAGCGGCCGGCCACATCGGAGGCGCGGCGCGAATTGTCCAGCGCCTCGGCGATTGCCTGCAGCACGGCGTCGCCGGCGCGATGGCCGCTGCGATCGTTGACCTGCTTGAAGTGATCGACGTCGATGACCAGGCAGGCGACCGCCTGCCGGTTGCGCAGCGCCGACACGATCAGCCGGCTGGCGGCGTTGTCCAGTGCGGCGCGATTGAGCAGGCCCGTCAGGCCATCGATGCGGGCGCCCCGCTCCTTGTTGGCGATCACCTGCTCCAGCGCCATCACGGTGAAGCCGAACAGCCCGAGCAGCGTCGCCACCAGCGGAGCCAGCACCACCACCGCGTTATAGGTGGCGTCGTGGGTCAGGCTGGCCGCGTTGAACGGTGAGGGGGAAATCGCGCCGTCGCTTTGCCAGGCCACGGCCGCGCCGTAGAGCTGCGCGCACAGCTGGACCGCGCTGGCCAGCAGCACCAGCGGCAGCCCGATTTCGCTATGGCGCACGCGCGAGCGCAGCAGCACCAGGATGGTCGCCAGCGACAGCAGCGCCAATGCGACATAGGCAACCCGATGCAGCTGCAGCACCGGCTGCGGCCCGGTCAGCGCATCGAGCGAGGCGGCGACGGCGATCACCACGGCCGCGCCCTGGATGCGGGTGAATCCGGGCAAACCCTGATGCACGCGCACGCCGCCATAGATCGTCAGCTTGCCGGCCAGATAGACCATCGCGGCCACCGCGCCGACCTCGACCACATGGGCCGTGGCCGCATTGAGGGTCAGCGCCAGACCGCCGGCCGACAGCACCAGATGGCCGCCGGCCCATAGGCGGCCGGCATCGGTGCGGATCAGCGCGAACACAAGGCCCGTCGAGATCAGCAGCGTGCTCGAAAACACCACCATCATGACGATCACAATGCTGTGCTGGTCTAGCTGCACGGTATCCCTCGGAAAATGCCGCGTTGCATATGCCCCGGCGGCACGGCCGCTCGTCCCAAAAACCTTTGATGATAGCTGGCGCACCGGCGCGGGGCATCCCCCTTGAGTCGGGCATCGGGCCGCCGCGGCAGCGGGCGTGCCGCCGCCGGGCCAATGCCGGCTCAGTCTTCGAAGGGGAAACTGCCGCCCAGCGTTTCGGTCAGCGCGCGCGCGGCGCGCAGCACGTCGGTGCGGAAATCGGGCCGATAGCGCGAGGCCGGACAGGTCAGCGTCAGCGCGCCGCGCAGCTCGCCGCCGGGACCGAACACCGGGGCCGACACGCCGGCGATATCGGGCACGCGGTCGCCGACCAGCGTCGCCACGCCGTCGCGGCGGATGGTGTCGTACAACTGGCCGCGCGCACCGGCGAATGCGCGCAGCACGCGCCCGCCGGCGCCGCGGTTGCGCGGCAACAGGTCGCCAGCGCGGGCGTGGTCACGCACCGGCTGCGGGGAATCGACGCGATACAGGCAGAGCCGGTGCTCGCCCTGCTCGATATGAAAGGCCGCGCTCTCGCGGGTGTCGTGCACCAGTTGGCGCAGCACCGGCATCACCGCCGTTTCCAGCGAGAACGACGCGGCATAGACCGCATGCAGCCGCGCGACTTCGGGGCCGAGGCCGTAGCGGCCGTCGGCGTGGCGCACCACCAGCCGCGCATGCTCCAGCGAAGCGAGCAGCCGCAGCAGCGTGCTCTTGTACAGGCCCGAGCGCTGCGCCAGCTCGGCCAGCGTCAGCGCGGTATCGCCCAGCCGGAACGCACGCAGCAGAAACAGCGCGCGATCCACCGCCACCGCGCCGCCTTCGGCGGCATGCTTGTCGGCTTCGGAAACCTGGGCGGCTTTACGGGGCATGGGGCGGAACAGCGCGCCATCGACGCGCAATCAACGAGGTCCGCGCACCGTATAGAACGGCCCCCGCTTTGTCAATGCAGCACAGGGCAGGCCGCGAAGGACGCAAGCCGCTGGGTCCCCGCTTCCGCGGGGACGACGGGTGGCCAGACCCGTTGCATACCGCTGTCGTCCCCGCGCAGGCGGGGACCCAGTGGCTTTGATGTCGCCGCGAAGGACGCAGGCTGCTGGGCCCCCACCTTCGCGGCGACAACGGCATGGTTCACCCCAGCCGCCGCACCACCGCGTCCGCGAACTCGCGCGTGCCGGCCTTGCCCTTCAGGTCCCCGGTACGCACGTTGTCCTCGTTCAGCGTCCGGTCGATCGCGGCGCGCATCCGCTGCGCCAGGTCCTGGCGGCCGACATGCTCGAGCATCAGCCCGGCCGCCAGCATCAGCGCGACCGGATTGGCGACGCCCTTGCCGGCGATGTCGGGCGCGGAGCCGTGCACGGCCTCGAACACCGCCGCGTGCTCGCCGATATTCGCCCCGGGCGCCAGGCCCAGCCCGCCGACCAGGCCGGCGATCTGGTCCGACAGGATGTCGCCGAACAGGTTCGTGCACAGCAGCACGTCGAACTTCCACGGGTCGAGCACCAGCTGCATCGCGCAGGCGTCGACGATGCGGTCGTCCATCTCGACCCGTCCCGCATAGTCCGCCGCCACCTCGCGCGCGGCCTCGAGGAAGATGCCCGTCAGCGCCTTCAGGATATTGGCCTTGTGTACCACGGTGACCTTCCTGCGGCCGTTGCGCAGCGCATATTCGAAGGCGAAGCGGGCGATCCGCAGGCAGTCGGCGCGCGTATTGGTGCCGGTGGATACCGCCACCGCGCGCGGATCGTCGCCCACCGCGATGTAGTAGTCGTGCGCGACATAGAAGCCGCCGACGTTCTCGCGCACCAGCACCAGGTCGAGGTTCTCGTAGCGTCCCGGAACCAGCGTGCGTGCGGGCCGCACGTTGGCGTACAGCTGGAACAGCTCGCGCAGCCGCACGTTGACCGAGCGGAAGCCCCCGCCCACCGGCGTGGTCAGCGGCCCCTTCAGCGCCAGGCCGGTGCGGCGGATGCTGTCCAGCGTCGCTTCGGGCAGCGGATCGCCGCTGGCCTCCAGCGCGGCCATGCCGGCCTGCTGCGTTTCCCAGGCGAACGGCGCGCCGAGCGCGTCGAGCACCTGCAGGGTGGCATCCATGATTTCCGGGCCGATGCCATCGCCGGGAATCAGCGTGGCCGGGATGGCGCCGCCGCCGCTGCTGCTGCTGCTGCTGTTGCTGCTGCTGTTGCTATTGCTGCTGGCCGCGGGGTCGATCTTGTTGGTCGGATTTGCATCGGTTTGCACAGGCGGTCTCCACAAAATGACAATGGCTACGGAT
>NZ_AMPR02000160.1:0-7222 GCF_000307735.3 Cupriavidus sp. HPC(L)
CGTGGTCGGTCCCGCATCGCGTGCACCCCTGGGCGGGACACGACCTGCCGCACGACGATCCGGATTGGGTCGCACGCGAGGTCGCCGGCTGGATCGGCTTCCAACGAGGCTAGGCATCGCTCCCGGCACCGACCTCCGGGGCGGCCGCAACGAAGCCGTCGGCGTGCATGTCGTCGAGCAGCGCCATGCCCGCGGCAACGAACGACGGCAAGTCCGGCACGCGGCATTGTCGACCGAGTGCTTGCAGCAGGCCGTCGGCGGTCAGCGCGCCGCCCGCCTGCCCGATCTCGTGCAGCAGCTGCCAGGCAAGCGGACTTAGTTCCGAGAATCGCACGTCGTCGTCGGCCGTCCTGCGCACCAGCAGAAAGGTCCCCAGTGCCGGCGGCTGCGACGGCCGATACGCCGGTCCGAGCCGATGCACCGGCCAGCGATACGCCAGGGGCCAGGCCAGCGGGCACAGTTGCAGCGGCCGGTCCAGCGCCGGTGCGCGGGTCGCGGCCGACGGATCCGCCGCGAGCGGTCGCGCGTCGCTGTGGAGCAGCGCCATTTCCACCCACTCGTAATGCGCGAGCTCGGCGAGAAACGGCCGCCGCATCGGCGCTGGCAAGGCTTCGATGTCGAGCGTGTCGACGAAGGCGACGAACTCCTCGGCAATCTCGCCGAAGCGCGGCGTGTGCGAGCGGTGGTCGCGCAGGAAGCGCTCCACCAGCCAGCGCCAATGCTCGGCTCCCAGCAAGGACACCAGTACCGGAAAGGCCCCGCCCAGCAACGACACCAGGTTGCCGGTCACCAGTTCGCGATAGATCCGCACGCGGGCGGGGTCCATGCCCGCCGGCGACGGATGGCGCGACGGATCGCGCAGGTGGCGCGCCAGGTCCATCTGCTGCTGCATCGAAGTGCGGGCGATCTCAGCCATGGGCCATTCTCCTCGCTGCGCCACCGGCGCGGGCCTGCAGTTCGCGGATATATCGCAGCTCGCTGGCCAGCTCGGCATAGTCGGGGAAGTTGAAGTCGCGCTCCAGCACGGTCGGGTGCACGCCGAAGCGGGCATAGGCGTATTCCAGCAACGCCCATACCTCGCTCTTGACCGCGGCGCCATGCGTGTCGATCTTCAAGTCGTCGGCTTCGTCGTAATGACCGGCCACGTGATAGGCGGCTACCCTGCCCGGCTCCAGCGCATCGAGGAAGGCATAGGGATCGAAGCCGTGGTTGATCGCGTTGACATGGACATTGTTGACATCCAGCAGCAAGGCACAGTCGGCCTCGCGCAGCACGGCGTTGGTGAAGGTCGCCTCGTCCATGTCCTGCCGCGGGGCGGCGTAGTACGACACGTTCTCGATCGCCATCGTCCTGCCGAGGATCTGCTGCGCACGGCGAATGCGGGCGGCGACATGTTCGATGGTCTCCGCGGTGAATGGCAGCGGCAGCAGATCGTAGAGATGCGCGTCGTCGGTGCAGTAGCTCAGGTGCTCGCTGTAAAGCGGCACGCGGTGGCCATCGAGAAAGCTGCGGATCTCGTTCAGCAGCTCCTCATCGAGCGGCGCGATGCCGCCGAGCGACAGCGACAGGCCATGGCAGTAAAGCGGATACCGCGCGGCCAGACGGCCCAGCGCCTTGCCATAGGCGCCACCGACGCGCAGCCAGTTCTCGGGAGCGAGCTCGAGGAAATCGAAGTCGCCGGGCGGCGCCTGCTCCAGCTGCGGGATCAGGGCCCTGCGCAGTCCCAGGCCGACGCGGGCGGATGCGGAGCGAGGTGAAAGGACGGAGGAACGGATCGGCACCGACACGGTGAATCTCCTTGGCAATCGATAGAGGGCACGGGGCCGCCGGGACCCCGTTGCCAGGCTTGCGCATCCGCGCCGCACCGGTTCGCGTTCCGGCCCGGCGCGGCGCGGCGCCGCTACATGCGACGACTACTTCTTCAGCTTGGCAAACAGGTTCTTCGGTACCGGCTTGCCGTTGGCCTGGTAGGTGGCGCGCAGATACTCGTAGGCCTCGGCCTCCGAGATATTGCCGTCGTGGCTGGTGTCGATCTTGTCGAACTCCGCGGCACGCGTGGGCGCCACCGCCAGGAACTCGGCGCGCGAGACCAGGCCGTTCTTGTCGGTATCGGTGCGCGAGAACGAGGCATCGCCGCACTTGCCTTCGCCGCATTTACCTTCACCGCACTTGCCTTCGGCTTGCGCACCCTTGGTGGCGCCGCGCGACACGCGCGTCGTTTCGGCACCGCACTTGCCTTCGCCGCATTTGCCCTCGGCGGCCTTGCCGTCGGCCGCGGCGACCAGATAGCCCTGCGCCAGCGGTTGCACGGCGAAGACCGGTCCGTTCAGCAGCACGCTGCCTGCCAGCGCGGCACCAAGCAGGCCGAGCGTCGTCTTGCGGGAGGAATGAGCATGTGACATGGTGGATCTCCTGAATCAATGCACGCGGACGTGCGGGTCTGTGCCACGGGATGTGGCGAACAAAATCGGTTCGATTGGGGTGATGCTGTGAACGGCGGGCTTTGCGTATCGACGCCCCGTATCGATCGGCGGGATGGGGAGACCGTCAGCGCCGGGCCCGGCACAGCACGGCCAGCGCGATGCCGATGGCGATCAGCGCGCCACCGGCCCACGGCAGCAGCAGCGCAATCGGCAGCCCGAGCAGGATCAGCAGGGCGGACCAGACGGCATGGCCGGCATCGATCGTCGCGACGGCCGGCAGCGCTTGACCATGCGTCCACCGGTGCATCAGCAGGCCGTCCAGGCTCAGCGGGCCGGCTCCGCGCAGCAGCAACGGCAGCAACATGACCAGATACAGCAGCGGCAGCTTGAAGTTGCCATAGCCGTTGTCGGTGACGGCGTAGCCCTGCCACAGCTCGGCGAGACTTGCCCACTCCGTCGGCCAATGCACGGCATAGGTGGCGACCACGGTCAGCACGATCAGCGCGTAGGCGACGAACCGCGTGCCCAGGCCCAGCAGCAGTGCGGCGGCGCCCAGCAGTTCGAGCCAGGTCGCCAGCGTCCAGTTGAGATTGGCGCTCAGCAGCGAGAACGGCGGCGGGAACTGCCCGGCAATCTGGTCGAACCAGTTTTCTCCCAGCAGCTTTTCGCGGCCCGATTCGAAGAACTCCCAGGCGAGGATCGCTCGCAGGCCCAGCGGCGCGAGCCAGTGGCCGGCCGCATCGATGCGGGTCATCAGAGGGGTGGGAATAGGCCGGTCTTGCACAGTGCGCTCCTTGAAATGGCGTCGTGGATTCGATGTCGCTATTTCAGGGTGGGTGTGTATCGCCGATGTGTTTGTCGCAGCGCGGGATTGTCACGAAGTTGCATCGCAAGCCGTGCAGATACAGTGCAATACAAAGCGCGGGCCTTCCCTACAGCTCGCGCGCATCCACCCTGGTGCCGTTGCGCTTGCCGAGCTCAAAAAAAAACCGGATCGGCCTGCCAGGCGACAGGTCGATCCGGATCGGGCACCGCAGGACGCAGCCAACGCCGCCGCTATGGCGCGAAGCGCGTGAACACGTAGTCGCGGTCCTTGACGCGGGCCGCATGGCAGGCGAAGCAGGTCTGATGCTGGGCCGCGTCCACCGCCACGCCGTTGGCGAAGCGCCCGAAGCCCCAGCCTCCGGTCGACGCATACCGGCGCGAGTCCTTGACCATCACCTGTACCGTGGTCGGCTGTCCCGGTATCGTCGCGGGTTCGAAATCGGGCGATGGCTTGCGCTTGTAGGCCAGCTTGACCAGCACGGCCCCGTCGGGAAAGCGCTTCGCGGACCGTTCGATCGCCTCCATCGCTTCCGGATTGCCGAGCACCACGCGCAATTCATCGAGCGGAGCCGCCTCCTCGGCCGGCGCGATCAGCTGCCATTTTCGGTAGCCCGGCGGGATCGTCACGCCGTAGATCGGCGATGCAGAGGGCCTGGCGCTCTGCTGCCCGGTGGACGGCTGCGGGGCCGGCTGTTGCCTGGGCACCGTTTCGCTTGCGCCGTGGACCGGTGGCTGCGCCAGTGCATGCTGGCCCAGGGCGGCGCAGGCCAGCAGCGCGAGGCCGGGGATAGCCGCTGCGATTCGGAGTCGTTGCATGCACGTTTCCCCGGCTCAAAGCTTGACAACCTGCAGCACCGCGTCGGCGAACGCGCGCGGCGCTTCCTGCGGCAGGTTGTGGCCGATGCCGCCACCAACGTCCCGATGTTGATATTTGCCGGTGAACATGCCGGCGTACGCGGCGGGCTTCGGATGCGGCGCACCGTTGGCGTCGCCTTCCATCGTGATGGTCGGCACCGAGATCTTCGGCGCGGCCGCCAGGCGCTTCTCCAGCGCATCGAATTGCGGCTCGCCCTGCACCAGGCCGAGGCGCCAGCGGTAGTTGTGGATCACGATGGCGACGTGATCGGGGTTGTCGAACGACTGCGCCGACCGGCGGTACGTCGCGTCATCGAACTTCCACTGCGGCGAGGCCAGTTGCCAGATCAGCCGGTTGAAGCCGTCGAGGTTGGCCGCGTAGCCGGCGGCGCCGCGTTCGGTGGCGAAGTAGAACTGGTACCACCATTGCAGCTCGGCCTCCGGCGGCAAGGGCTTGCGGTTGGCTTCCTGGCTGCCGACCAGATAGCCGCTGACCGACACCAGCCCGAGGCAGCGCTCCGGCCACAGCGCGGCGACGATATCGGCGGTACGGGCGCCCCAGTCGAAGCCGGCGATGATGGCCCTGTCGATCTTCAGCGCATCCATCAGCGCGATGACATCGACCGCGAGCGCGGCCTGCTGGCCGTTGCGCGGCGTGTCGGCCGACAGGAAGCGGGTCGAGCCGTAGCCGCGCAGGTAGGGCATGATCACGCGATAACCGGCCTTCGCCAGCACCGGCGCGACGTCGACGAAGCTGTAGATGTCGTAGGGCCAGCCGTGCAGCAGGATCGCGACCGGGCCGTTGGCCGGACCGGCCTCGGCATAGCCGATGTTCAGCGTGCCGGCGTCGATCTGCCGAATCGCGCCAAGCGAAGCGCTGCCGGGGGACTGGCCCGCAACGGCGGCGGCTTGCCGTGCCGGCCCCGCGTGGGCCACGCTGCCCAGGCCCAGCTCCAGCAGGCCGATACCGGCCAGCGCCGTGGTCGAGCCCAGCAGGCGGCGGCGTTGTGCGTTCACGGTGTTTGACATGGTCGTTTCTCCGATCAGGTGGGTGAGAAACGCCAGTAGACCGCCGCGCGGTATCGGCGACGTGTCCGCAACCGGCCCGCCGCGCATCGCCGTGTATCGCCCCGCTGCGTCGATACACGGCGATACAAACCCGCTGCTTGACGGCGGAATCGTCAGACCGCGCAGGGCTTAGCGCAGGGCCTGGCGGAGGGCGGTGCCATCGCCCGGCGTCGCGCCGGAGAATCCGGCCTCCCGCGCCACCTCGGCATCGACCAGCCCGATGCTGCGGCAAATCTGCTGCGCCTGCTCGCGTACCGCGGACTGTCGCGCCCGCACGCCGGCGATCCCCGCCATCGCGTCGCGCAAGGCCTGCGTGCCGGTGTCGTACAGCGCCTCGCGGATGTCCAGCAGCTTGCGGCACACGGTCCAGGCTCTCAGGCCGGCCCGCTGCAGCGCGTCCCCGAGGCGATGCAGTTGCGGCTCGGTCAGGCGAGCTCCGGCACGCGTCAGCAGTTCGTCCAGGCGGGCCGCGATTTCCGCGGGAAACGCCTCGCGCTCGCGCTGCCGCGCCACGGTGCGCAGGTTGTGTACCAGCGAACCGACCGCGGCATCGATCTGCCCGGCTTCGCTGCCGCGGTCGAGCAGCAGTTCCGTCAGCGTCTTTGCGGCGATCGGTTGCGAGCCGTGCTTGCGTGCGTTGCCGGTGGGACTCGGCGCGGTGTCGGCGGCCTCGTCCGGCCCGGTGTCATGGGACAGGCTCGACCGCGGTGCCTGCCGCGCGATGCCAAGCTGCGCGCAGATCAGGACCAGCGCGGTGTCTCGCTCGCGCAAGCGCAGTGCATCGGCATGCCGCGCCATCACCGCCCCGGTCAGCCTTCCAGCCTCCAACGCCTCGCACAGCGCTGCGGCGGCGTCGACCCATTGCGCCGCCAGGGCGTGCGTGACCGCGGGATCGCCATCGGCCATCTCGAAACGGCACAGCGCCTCGATCGAGCGGCGGAACATGTCGAAGGCGTTGGCGGCATGGCAGCCACCGGCGACAAACTGGCGATCGCGCGGGCGCCGGCTGACCCAGTCGTCACGCAGTCGGGCCAGGTCGAGGACGCCCTTGCCGTCGCGAACCTTTGCCAGCGCGCGGTGCAGCTGCGTCAGCACGTGCCGGATGCCGGCCGGCGGAACGATCCCGTCCGGCTCGAACGCACGCAATGCTTCCCTGGCTTTCGTCTCGATCATGTCCTTCGCCAGGATCGCGTCCGTATCGCCCGCCGCGTGGGCGTTGCCGGCTGCCTGGCACCAGCTCACCATCGCCAGCAGGGTGTCCCTGGAGCAGCCGCGGCAAAATGCCTCGAGCGCGTCCGGCGCCAATGGCGCCAGGCTTTCGACGATCGACTTCGTGGTGTCCCGTTCCGACAACGGCGGTGGCGTGGAAACGTAGGTGATCCGAGGCGACGGGTGGGCGCGGGCCCGTTCCGTACGCGGGCCGCGCCAGAAGAACAACGTGCGAACAAGCCGCGACCAGAGGCTGGTTCGCGGGCTCGGGGTATCCCGCGTCAAGCGTACGGATGCGGCGGCTGCGGGCCGCGGCTTGTACCTGACGCCCAGGCACTGGCCGATGTATCTGAATACGACTGGCAACAACATCCGATCCCCCATACACAACTCCGTTAAAAAAGCTCCGCGCGCGGCATAGGCCGATGCCGCGTCGTTTCCACATGTCCTGGCATTGGGCTTGGGGTCAGGCTCGGACCCAATCGAGCTGCAAGCCGGTGCCGCCGTCAGGCGCGGGGTCGGTTGCAAAGAGTCGCCGGAACAGGTCGGCCGCCGCGGCGGCCTCGGCCGCTTGTCCGGATGCCGGCGGCGCGGCGGCTTCGCGCTTCGCCACGGACTCCGCTTGCGGGGGCATGCGCACGGTCAGCAAGGCAGCCAGACCGTCGTAGGCCGCGACCCAGTCGCGCAGCAGCCGGCGCTGCGCGGCGAGCGCGCTGGCGGCGCGGGAGGTGCCCTCGTCCTGCGGCAGGTTGGCCCGCGCGGAGCGATCCACCATGGTCCGCAATGCGAGCAGCGTTGGGGTCGTGAT
Organism: Cupriavidus sp. HPC(L); assembly: GCF_000307735.3. Lineage (NCBI taxonomy): Bacteria > Pseudomonadati > Pseudomonadota > Betaproteobacteria > Burkholderiales > Burkholderiaceae > Cupriavidus > Cupriavidus sp. HPC(L). The sequence continues at coordinate 7,189 of NZ_AMPR02000160.1, forward strand.
CCACCGATGCAGACTGGCAATGTCGCTCGGCTTC
>NZ_AMPR02000159.1:0-7253 GCF_000307735.3 Cupriavidus sp. HPC(L)
CCGATGGCGCCGACCGGCGTCGGCGCCCGGACCGCCCGATCCGAACCGCCGGCACGCCGGCGCACGGACCGCGAAGTGCGGCTGCCGCTGGCGGTGCGCAAGGAACTGCTGATCACGCGCGCGGCGCTCGAGCGCTACGACTGCGCGCAATCGCTTGCCGACGTGCGCGCCAGCGTCCGCAACATCGGCCGCATCGGCGCCTGGCTGCCGCGCATGGCGCGGCCCCAGTCGATGTGGAAGCTGCTCGGCATGGCCAAGGACTATCCGGTCATGAGCTCGGCACTGTCGCTGGCGTTGCCGCTGATGCGGCGCGTGCCGGTGCTGCGCTGGGGCTGGAAGCTGTCCAAGCTGGGCGCGGTTGCCGGCGCAGGCTACTGGGCCTGGCGGACCTGGCAGCAGGCGCGCGCGCAGACGCCCGAAGGCAATGTCCCGGCAGCCAGGGCCGCCCGCGACGCCGCCGGCGCACGCGCCGATACCGGTTTTCACGATCCGCTGGTACGCTGAACCGTCGGGACCCGCCGCGGAATACCAGGCCAGCACTGGCATCCGGGCGGGCCGCGGGTTCGCCAGCGCATCGCTCATCCATCTCGTGTCCCTGACACTTCGACACTGAACCGCCATGCACCAGAAGGCCTTCTACATCCTGTTGGCCATCGTCACCATCGCCTTCTTCTGGGTGCTCCAGCCGTTTTTCGGCGCGGTATTCTGGGGCGTGATCCTGGCGATCATCTTCACCCCGCTGAACAATCTGCTGACGCGCAAGATGCGCGGCCATCCGAACCTCGCCGCGCTGATTACCCTGCTGCTATGCCTGCTGGTGGTGGTGCTGCCGATGTTCCTGGTCACCGCCTCGCTGCTCAATGAAACCACCGCTGTGGTGCACCAGATCCGTTCGGGCCATATCAATTTCACCGCCTATTTCGAACAGGCCGTGGCGGCACTGCCGTCGAGCCTGAACTCGGCGCTGACCCGGCTCGAACTCAACGACGTCGCCTCGATCCAGGAAAAACTGGCCACCGCGGCGGGTCAGATCAGCCAGTACCTGGCCACGCAGGCGCTCAGCATCGGCCAGAACACCTTCCAGTTCGTCATCAGCTTCGGCGTCATGCTGTATCTGCTGTTCTTCCTGCTGCGCGACGGCGCCAAGCTGACGCGCAGGATCCGGCTGGCGCTGCCGCTCAGCGACGAACACAAGCAGATGCTGCTGCTGAAGTTCACCGGCGTGATCCGCGCCACGATCAAGGGCAATATCGCCGTGGCCGCGCTGCAGGGCCTGCTCGGCGGCCTGCTGTTCGCGGTGCTGGGCATCCAGGGCGCGGTGCTGTGGGGCGTGGTGATGGCGGTGCTGTCGCTGCTGCCGGCGGTCGGCGCGGGGCTGATCTGGGGACCGGTGGCGATCTATTTCCTGCTGACCGGCGTGATCTGGAAGGGCATCACGGTGATCGCGTTCGGCGCGCTGGTCATCGGCGCGGTCGACAACGTGCTGCGCCCGATCCTGGTCGGCAAGGACACCAAGATGCCGGACTGGGTGATCCTGATCTCGACGCTGGGCGGCATGGCGCTGTTCGGCATCAACGGCTTCGTGATCGGCCCGCTGATCGCCGCGCTGTTCATCGCCAGCTGGGACCTGTTCGTGTCGATGCGCGAGACCGAGTCGAACACGACGACGACCAAGACGCCGACGCCGCCGACCCAGCCGCCGACGCCGGGCCGCTGAGGGCCGCGCCGAAGGGCACTTCCCCGCCAGTTCCCCGCCGCACCATGCAAAAAGGGCCTGTGACTTGCGTCACAGGCCCTTCGCAATACTGGTGGGTCGTGCAGGATTCGAACCTGCGACCAACGGATTAAAAGTCCGCTGCTCTACCGGCTGAGCTAACGACCCGAAAAAACCGAAGCCGCGATTATAGTCAGCTTCGCTTGCTCATGTCAACCGCAGTGCCCTTGGCGAGGCCCGAACCCACCGCTCAGACCATCCGCTCGAGCCGCCACATCTGATAGCGGAACGCCAGCACGGCGCCCAGCAGAATGCCGGCCAGCGCGATGAAGGAACCGATCGCCAGCGTCGACACGCCCGACAGGCCCTGCCCGATCGTGCAGCCCAGCGCGGTCACACCGCCCGCGCCCATCAGGATGCCGCCGACGATATGGTTGGCGACGTCCTCGGCGTTGCCGAAGCCTTCCCAGCGGAACGTGCGCGAGGCCAGCGCATAGGCCGCGGCGCCGGCGATCACGCCGATCACGCTGACGATGCCGACCGTCAGCACCTTGCTCTTGTCGCTGAACATCATCAGCCAGTCCAGCGTATAGGCATACGGCGCGACGAAGCTCAGGCTTTCCATGCGGCCGCTGTTGGTGGCGACGAATACCTCCTCCAGCGTATTCGGGTCCTCCGGCACGAAGCCGACATGGCCGGACACGTACCACATCGCCACGATGATCAGCCCCACCGCGATGCCGCCGAGCAGGTTGTCGAAGGTGCGAAAACCCTTGCCGGCCAGCGCCCACAGCGACAGCACGCCGCCGAGCAGCAGGCCCAGCACCAGTTGCAGCGTGCCGCGCGACAGGCCGGTCTGCGCCAGCAGCGACGGCAGGTCCTGCGAGGTCGGCAGCTGCATCGCCACGGCGTCGACGGTATTGACGCGAATCACGCCGAACAGCCCGCGCAGCGTCATATAGGCCGACAGGCCCAGGAACACGAACACCACCAGCGACTTCAGGTTGCCTGCGCCGATCCGTACCAGCGTCTTGCTGCCGCAGCCCGACGCCAGCACCATGCCGAAGCCGAACAGCAGCCCGCCGACCAGCGCAGACAGCCATGCCAGCTTGTCGGCCGCGTAGATGGTGCGCGCCGGATCGATCTGGCCGGACCACGCCAGCACGCCGGTGCCGATCATCGCAATACCGATCGCCAGCACCCACATGCGCATGCGGGTCCAGTCGCCCATGTTGACGATGTCGGAGACGGCGCCCATGGTGCAGAAATGCGTGCGCTGCAGGACCGCCCCGAACAGAAAGGTCAGGGCGAACGTGCAGACCAGCACGGTGCGCGTCAGCGCGGGGACGTCGATTTCAGGCATGGCGGATTGCCGGTGGCGGATCGATAGGAAGTGAGCGGCGCGGCCGCGTCGTTACGGTCAGGATGCCGCGGCGTTCTGGTAGCGGGTCGGGTCAGGCACCCCGGCGGCCTCGAAGCCCGCGCGGCGGATCCGGCAGGAATCGCAGACGCCGCAGGCGCGGCCCTGTTCGTCCGCCTGGTAGCACGACACCGTCATGCCGTAGTCGACACCGAGCCGGACACCGGCCTGGATGATCTCGGCCTTGGTCATGTCGATGATCGGCGCGTGGACGCGGATACGCTCGCCCTCGACGCCGGCCTTGGTGGCGAGATTCGCCAGCGCTTCGTAGGCCTGCACGTACTCCGGACGGCAATCGGGGTAGCCCGAGTAGTCGATCGCATTGGCGCCGAAGAACAGGTCGCGGCCGCCGATCGCCTCGGCCCAGCCGAGCGCCAGCGACAGCATGATCGTGTTGCGCGCCGGCACATAGGTGATGGGGATACCGCCGGCCGCGCCGTCGGTCGGCACCTCTAGCGCGTCGTCGGTCAGCGCCGAGCCGCCGAACCGGCGCAGGTCGAGATCGACGATCTCGTGCCGCCTGGCGCCGAGCGCCGCGGCGACACGCCGGGCGGCCTCGAGCTCCGACGAGTGCCGCTGGCCGTAGCGCATTGACAGCGCATAGGTTTCGAAGCCCTGGGCCTTGGCCATGGCGAGCACGGTGGCGGAGTCCAGACCGCCGGAAAGCAGGACGATTGCGCGTTGAGTCATCTCGGGGTGGCGCGTGCCGGGGTAGCGGGCGAAGGACCGGGCCGGCCTTCGCGATAAATCGGGTAACCCGTTATTTTAGCGCGACCACGAAAAAAGGCCCGCTTGCGCGGGCCTTGGCACTTCGGACGCCGGCGTCGATGCCGCGCAGTCGCGCTACGTCGGGCGCGATCTACTTCAGCGTCTTCAGCCGGTTGCTGGCCGCCTGCGCGCCCTCGGTGCCGGGATACTTGGCCACCACCTGCTCCAGCGTCTTGCGCGCCGCCGCCTTCTGGTTCGACTCCAGCTGGTTGTTGGCGATCGCGATCATCGCGTCTGGCACCTTCGGGTGCGTCGGGCTGGCCTGCACCATGTTCTGCAGCACCGTGATCGAGCCGCGGTAGTCGCGCTGGGCGTACAGCGAATTGCCCAGCCAGTACTGCGCCAGCGGCAGGTATGGGCTCTGCGGATACTTCTTGATGAAGGCCGAGAAGTTGGCGCCGGCGCCCTTGAAGTCCCCGGTCTGGAACTGCTTGAGCGCGGCGTCGTACTCGGTCTTCTCGCCCGGCTGGGCCAGGCCCTGCTGGCCTTCCACGGTGACCTGCTGCGGCTCGAACTTCTTGAGCCGCGCGTCCAGATCCGCGTAGTAGTCCTTCTGCTGGCGCTGCAGATTGGCGACCTCGTTCTGCAGCACCTCGTTCTGGCCCCGCAGGCGCGCGACTTCCTGGCGCAGCCCTTCGAGCTGGTTCTGGATATCGATCTGGGCGCGGCTGTTCTGGTCGATCCGCTGCGAGGCAGTGGCCTGGAAGCCATTGAACTGCTCTCGCAGCGTGATGATGGCGCGACGCGCCTCGTCATCGTCGAAGACACCGGCCTGCGCCTGGGCGACCGGCAACAGGCCGGCACAAACTGCGGCGACTAGCCACGACAGAGTAGAGACGCGTGCTTTCATGGATCGACTTTCTTCAGCGCAGAATCAACGGATCGAAACGAACCCAGAGGGTATCAATGGACGCGCATCAATAGACGATATCGGCGCGGCGGTTCTCGGCCCACGACGCTTCGTCATGACCCAGCGCCTTTGGCTTTTCCTTGCCCAGGCTGACCGCTTCCATCTGGCTCTCGGGCACGCCCATCGTCGCCAGCGAACGGCGCACCGCCTCGGCACGCTTCTGACCCAGCGCCAGGTTGTACTCGCTGGTGCCGCGCTCGTCGGTGTTGCCCTGGATCAGGATGCGGCGGCTGCGGTTGCCCTGCAGGTACTTGGCGTGCTCGTTCAGCATGCCCTGGTATTCCGGCTTGACGCTGTAGCTGTCGAAGTCGAAGTAGACGCTGCGGCGGGCCAGCGGGCTGTTCGGATCGTTCAGCGGATCGCGCGAGACGTCGACCGGCGCGACGGCGCGCGGATCGGTGGTCGCGGCGCCGCCGGTGCCGGCGCCGGCCTTGGCGGAGTCGTCGAGCTTGACGCCCGACGAGCAGGCGCCGAGGGTCAGCAGAACGGCGATGGCGAGAGACTTGGTCATCATGTTGGACATGGTAGGAGGCTCCTGTTTCTGTTATTGCATGAAGGGTCCCCAGGACGGCTCGCGAACCTCGCCGGACTGGAGCGACAAAACCTGCTTGGTACGTCCATCGGTCGACACCGCCGCCAGCACCGCGCGACCGCCGACGCGAGTGGCGTAGAGAATGTACTTGCCGTTGGCCGCGAAGCTGGGCGCCTCGTCGTTGGCCGTATCGGTCAGCGCGGTGACATCGCCGCTGCCCAGGTCCATCAGCTGCAACTTGAAGCCGCCGCCGCGGCTAATGTACGCCAGTTGCTTGCCGTCCGGCGAAACCCGCGGGCTGACGTTGTAGTTGCCCTTGAAGGTCACGCGCTGCGCCGCGCCAGACTCCTCGCCGGCGGCCGGCATGCGGTAGATCTGCGGCGCGCCGCCGCGGTCGCTGGTGAAGTAGATATGGCGGCCGTCCGGCGAATACTGCGGCTCGGTATCGATCGCGCTGCTGCGGCTCAGGCGGCGCAGCCCCGAACCGTCGGCGTTGACCTGATAGATCTGCGTATTGCCGTCGCGCGACAGCGCCAGCGCCAGATGGCGGCCATCCGGCGACCATGCCGGGGCGCTGTTGTTGCCCTTCTGGTTCGACACCAGCGTGCGGCGGCCCGTGGCGAGGTCATGGACATAGACGACCGGCTTCTTCGCCTCGAACGAGACGTAGGCCACCTTGGCGCCGTCCGGCGACCACGACGGCGAGATGATCGGCTCGTTGCTGGTCAGCGCGACGCGCGAATTCTGGCCGTCGGAGTCCGAGATCAGCAGCTGGAAGCGGTTGCCGACGCGCGAGACGTAGGACAGCCGGGTCGCGAACACACCGCGCTCGCCCAGCAGCTTCTCGTAGATATAGTCGGCGATCTTGTGCGCGGTCACGCGCAGCTGGTCCTGGCCGACGGTAAAGGCCAGGCCGCCCAGGCTGGCGCCCTTGACGGTGTCGTACAGGCGGAAGCGCACCTCGTAGCGGCCGCCGCCGGCGGGGGTCACGCTGCCGGCCACGAAGGCGTCGGCGCCGCGGGTCTTCCAGCCGGCCAGGTCGACGTTGGCGGTCTCGGGCACGGTGGCGCCGGCCACGTCCACGTTGCGGAAGCGGCCGCTGCGCTGCAGGTCGGCGCGGATGATCGCCGTCAGATTGGTCGGCGCCGCGCCTTCATTTTGGAAATTGGCGACGGCAATCGGGAACTGGCTGGAGCCGACGCCGGAGATCTCGACGTTCAACTGGGCGTGGGCCGTACCCATCGTCAGCACCATGGCCAGCGCCATGGTGATCCAGGCCAGCACGGCCGAACGGCCGGTGCGCCGGCTGGCGAGGGTGGCCAGGGTGCGTTGACGGGCGTCGGCCGCCCGATAGGCGAAGCCCCCATGGGCCGGATGGGCCAAATGAGCCAAAAGCGGGGCCCAAAGCGGGGTCAATAGCGATCGCATGCTGCTCCTCTATCTATAACGAGATCGTCAATCGATGCATCGGACGCGTCGGCAACGGCGCGCGGAGCGAGGCGCCGCCGGGCCGCGCCAGGCAACCGCCGATGGTAGCCAGCCGCCCGGCGGCCAGCGATCCCGGTTGCACTATGTTGCAAATCATACGCTTGCCTGCGTCAGTCCTTGGGCCGGAAAGTGATCGTAAAGCTGGACGGCGCCTTGCCGTTGTCGTCGCGCGGCAGCGGGTCGGAGCGCTCGACCGCGCGCAGCACGGCGTTGTCCCAGGCCGAATTGCCGCTGGACTTCGACAGGCGGGCCGACAGCAGCGAGCCGTCCGGCGCCAGCGACACCGACACCACCGCGGTCGGATTGCCCTGCACGTCCTCGGTGAAGACGATGTTCGGCTTGACCCGGCGGCGCACCTTGTCGGCGTAGCCCGGCGAGGCGCGGCCGCCCGAACCGGCGTTGTCCGAGGTGCCGCCGCCCG
>NZ_AMPR02000158.1:0-7266 GCF_000307735.3 Cupriavidus sp. HPC(L)
CCCCCCCCCCCCAGGGGGGGGGGGGTGGGGGGGGGGGGGTGGTTGCAAACCACACAGGCATGCGCACCGCCGGCTGCCCTCTCCCCTAACCCCTCTCCCGCAAGCGGGAGAGGGGAATCAGCACGCGGGAGTCTTACGACCTCAAGCCACCTTCTTGTCGAAGAACTGCTCGTCCTCGGTCGAGCCCTTCAGCGCGGTGGTCGACGACTGGCCGCCTTCGATGGTCTGCGTGACCGCGTCGAAGTAGCCGGTGCCGACTTCGCGCTGGTGCTTGACCGCGGTGAAGCCCTTCTCGGCCGCCTTGAACTCGGCTTCCTGCAGCTCGACGAACGCGCTCATCTGGTTGCGCGCATAACCGTAGGCCAGGTTGAACATCGAGTAGTTCAGCGAGTGGAAGCCGGCCAGCGTGATGAACTGGAACTTGTAACCCATCGCGCCCAGTTCCTTCTGGAACTTGGCGATGGTGGCGTCGTCCAGGTTCTTCTTCCAGTTGAACGACGGCGAGCAGTTGTAGGCCAGCAGCTTGCCCGGGAACTTGGCGTGCACCGCCTCGGCGAACTTCTTGGCGAACTCCAGATCCGGCTTGCCCGTTTCGCACCAGACCAGGTCGGCCACTTCCGCATAGGCCAGCGCGCGCGCGATCGACTGCTCGATGCCGGGCCGGGTGCGGTAGAAGCCTTCGACGGTGCGCTCGCCGGTGCAGAACGGCTTGTCGCGATCGTCGATGTCCGAGGTCAGCAGGTCGGCCGCTTCCGCATCGGTACGGGCGATCACCAGCGTGGGCACGCCCATCACGTCGGCGGCCAGGCGCGCCGCGGTCAGCTTGGCGACGGCCTCTCGGGTCGGCACCAGCACCTTGCCGCCCATGTGGCCGCACTTCTTGACCGAGGCCAGCTGGTCTTCGAAGTGCACGCCGGCGGCGCCCGCTTCGATCATCGCCTTCATCAGCTCGAACGCGTTCAGCACGCCGCCGAAGCCGGCCTCCGCGTCCGCCACGATCGGCGCGAAGAAATCGACATCACCCTTGCCCTCGCTCCACTGGATCTGGTCGGCGCGCTGGAAGGTGTTGTTGATGCGCTTGACCACCTGCGGCACCGAATTGGCCGGATACAGCGACTGGTCCGGATACATCTCGCCGGCCAGGTTGGCGTCGCCGGCGACCTGCCAGCCCGACAGATAGATCGCCTTCAGGCCGGCCTTGACCTGCTGCATCGCCTGGTTGCCGGTCAGCGCGCCCAGCGTGTTGACGAACGGCTCGGTATTGAGCAGGTGCCACAGCTTCTCGGCACCGCGGCGGGCCAGCGTGTGCTCGATCTGCACCGAGCCGCGCAGCCGCACCACGTCCTCGGCCGTGAAGTTGCGGCGGATACCCTTCCAGCGCGGGTTGGTTTCCCAGTCTTGCTTGAGCTTTTGTGCTTCGATTTCGCGGGACATGTCACTCTCCTGTTGATGGGGTTCGGCGAATCTTTGCGACGCGACCGGACGGGGAGCCGGTCTGCCGACCTGGGCGACGGATGCCGGTTTCAGCGTTCCGGCGGCGCCGCAAGTCATATGTCTTATATAAGAGTGTAGAGAAGCGTCCCGCGACGCAACAAGACTGGATGCGGTCCTCACCGCAGATTTTTTCTCCTTACATTTCAGTAGGTTACCTAAAACATTTCACGATGCGGCACGTTCTTTCCCATCATGAGAAACGACGGTTGTGCCACGCACGCATGTATTTTTGCGGACCAAAACGTCTTTCCGCATCGTGAAATTGTGTGCAAGTGCTGTCGGCCGGTTCAGGCCGCCTTGCCCGCCTTGCCCAACTCTACGTCGGACACCAGCACACCGTCCTCGTCGGCGTAGATCCAGTTGCCCGGACGCACGACCGCCCCCGGCATCTGCAGCGCGACGTCGCGCTGGCCGCTGTTGCGCTTCTCGCTCTTGCGCGGATGCACACCGAGCGCGCGGATGCCGATCTCGCAATCGTTCAGCTCGACGGTGTCGCGTACATAGCCGTTCAGCACGATGCCGGCCCAGCCGTTCTTCTGGCCAAGCTGGCCCAGATTGCCGCCGACCAGCGCGCAGCGCGCCGAACCGCCCGCGTCGACCACCAGTACCCTGCCCTGCCCCGGCGACTCGAGCGCCTCGCGCACCAGCGAGTTGTCCTCGAACACCTTCAGCGTCATGGCGGGACCGGCAAAGCGCGCGCGCCTGCCGAAGGCCTGCCAGCCCGGCGTCAGCACGCGCAGCGAGCCGTCGGCCAGGCGTGCCTCGTGATCGTCGCAAAGGTCGGTGGTGGCGAAATCCATGGCAATTCACTCCTCGATAGACAGGGGAAACGAAGGGGAAAAAGCGAAGGCGGGCGCGACGCCCGAATGCGCGCGTTGGTGCGGCGCAACCGGAGCATCATAGTGGAAAACCGCTTAGGGAAAAGGCGCAGGGCGCGCGGCCCGGCGCCTTACATCTGCTTGAACAGATAGGCGTACTGGCGCGCCACCGGCAGCGTCTCGGGACGGTTGCGCAGCTTCAGCGCGAGGCGCCCCAGCGACTGATTGACCGCGGCGGAGACGCAATCGATGTTGACCACCGTGCCGCGATGGATCTGCCAGAAGCGGTCCGGATCGAGCTGCTGGGTCAGCTCGCGCAGGCTGGTGCGGATCAGCGCCTCGCCGCTGTTCGATACCACGTTGACGTACTTGTCGGTCGCCTCGAGGTAGATCACCTCGTCGACCGGGATGATCCGCACTTCCTGGCCGACCAGCGCCTTGATGAAGCGCAGATAGGGACCGCCGGTGCGCGCGATGGTGTCGCGGTCCAGCGCCTCCAGCCGGTTCAGCAACTGCTCCAGCCGTTCGCCTTCGAGCGCGCCCGCCGAGGCGTTGCCGTCCATCGTCTGCGGCGGCATCGCCAGCCGCGTCTTCAGCCGGTTGACGGTCGCCTCCAGCCGCTCGCGCTGGATCGGCTTGAGCACGTAGTCGACCGCGGCGCTTTCGAAGGCTTCCAGCGCGAACTGGTCGTAGGCGGTGACGAAGACCACCAGCGGCGCGCCGGGCTTGCCCAGCAGGTCGCGCGCGACCTCCATGCCGGTGATGCCGGGCATCCGGATATCGAGAAAGGCGACGCGCGGCGCGTGCTGGCGCACCGCCTCGAGCGCCGATACCCCGTCATGCACCGTCGCGACGATTTGCGCCTCGGGCCACAGGCTGGACAGTTCGGCGTGCAGCACGCGGGCGAGCAGCGGTTCGTCGTCGGCAATCAGCAGGGTCGGCGTCATCGTGGCATCGGTGGCAGTCGATCGTGGATCATCGACGGTACGCGAAAGAAATCGGCGACCGTCAGCGCTAGCGGGTCGGGCGGCGGCAACACGGTCCGCAGCCCGCGAATTCGGTTCAGGATCGCGGCACGACCGACGCGGCCGAGCCGGCCGGAATCGGCGGCACCGGTACCGCCGGCGCGGCACCGCCCTGCGCTGCCCCGCAACTGGTGGCAGGCGCGGGGACGCCCGGTGCACCCCGGGCGGCCGGCTTGCGCGTCACGGGCACGGTCAGCCGCACCACCACGCCGCTGGGCACGTTCTCCTCGATCTGCATCGTGGCCGCCGCGCCGAAGATGCGCGCCAGGCGTTCGCGCACATGGGTCAGTCCCAGGCCCGAGCCCTTGACCGGGGCCTGCGCGAAGCCGACGCCGGTATCGGCGATCGACACCTGCACGGCATTTTCGCCCTGGGCGCGCGCCGACACGGTGATGCGCCCGCCCGCCATGCACGGTTCGATGCCGTGCGTGACGGCGTTCTCGACCAGCGGCTGGATCAGCATCGGCGGAATCTCGACCTCGGCCAGGTCGTCCGGCAGGTCGAACCGATAGGACAGCCGCTGGCCGAAGCGCAGCCCCTGGATATCGAGATAGCTGCGCAGCAGCGCAAATTCCTGCTGCAGCGTGCATTGCTCCGCGCGGGTATGGGCCAGCGAGCGCCGCAGGAAGCCGATCAGCCCTTGCAACAGCTTGCGCGCGGCGCGCGGATCGGTGGCAATCAGGCCGTCCAGGTGGGCCAGCGAGTTGAACAGGAAGTGCGGTTCGATCTGCGCCTGCAGCGCCATCAGCTGCGCGCGCACCAGCTGCTTCTCGGCCTCCTCGCGCTGCAGCGCGTCGAGCGCGGCCTGGCGCTGCAGGAAGGCCAGCCGTTCGCGCGACCAGTAGAAGTAGATCATGCTGGTGGCCGCCAGCATCCCGACCACCAGGCACATCCGCAGCATGTCGTTGGCCTCTTCCATCGACTTGGGCGGCAGGTCCATCACCATCCGCGTCGCCCAGCTGCCGAACAGCACGCCGAGCGGCACCGCGGCGATCGCCAGCAGGATGAAGGGCCAGCCGGCCGGGCGCTCGTTGCGCCAGATCACCACGCGCGGAATATCGATCAGCGCCCAGATCGACAGGCCGATCAGCTGGCTATAGACGAAGTTCTTAAGGAAGGTGCCGCCGGTCTGGAAGCCCCAGGTCAGGCTGACCGCGATCACGCCGTTCATCACGAGCACGAACACCAGGTCGCGCCCCAGCAGCGTCAGGCGGGAGGGAATGGCGTGGGTGAAACAGCGGTGCGTCGATCTCATGTCGCCTCCGTCCTTCCACCGCCACCTCGGCGACGCGGGTGTGGGGAGGGACTGTTGCCTCATTCTAGCCGCCGCCTGCCGACGTTCCATGCGGCAGTGCGGCCCCCACCGCGGCATTCGCCAACTGTCAGGCGGATCGCACGCGGCACGGGATGACCGGCGATGCGGTGCAGCATGGCGCGCGGCCGCTGCATCGGACCGCATCCCGTGTCCGTGCGCGTAATGTAACCCGGGTGGCGGCGCGAATGAAACCCGGATGCGACGAACGGGCGGCCGGCGGCGCGAAGGGGCCGCTGCCGGGCTCGAACCGAACGCGGCGGGATCCATGTATGACGAGACGCAGCAGAGTGCAACCGCGGCGAACGCCCGGCGCAGGACCATGCCGGCATGCGGCAGCGCCGCGATGCTTGCGGCGTGGCAGTCCCTGTGGGTGTTCTCCCCTCTCCCGCTGGCGGGAGAGGGGCCGCGGGAGAGGGCAGCCGCGCGTTGGAACCGCCCTGGCAACCGCGGCGGCGAACGCCTACGCGGCCTCGGCCGTCAGCGCCCCCAGACTGCCGCCTTCGGCCAGCGCGTTGCTGACCGCCTGCTCCGACAGCTGCGGTGCGAACAGCTGGATGAAGGCATGCGCGTAACCGCGCAGATAGGCGCCGCGCCGCACCGCCACGCTGGTGGTGTTCGGCGCGAACAGATGGTCGGCCGAGATCCGCACCAGGCCGCTGTCCTTGCGCGCGTCGTAGGCCATCGACGCGATGATGCCGACGCCGAGGTCGAGCTCGGCATAGGTCTTGATCACGTCGGCGTCGAGCGCGGTCAGCACGATCTCCGGCTGCAGGCCGGCCTGCGCGAACGCGCTGTCGATCTTGCGCCGGCCGGTGAAGCCCGCGTCGTAGGTGATGATTGGAAAGCCGGCCAGATCCTCCAGCGTCGGCTCGGGCAGCCGCGTCAGCGGATGGTCCGGCGCGACCACCAGCACGTGGCGCCAGCTGTAGGCGTCGAACGCGGTCAGCGACGGCTCGCTGGCCAGCGCCTCGGTAGCGATGCCGATATCGGCCTGTCCCGACAGCAGCAGCTCGACGATGTGGTTCGGCGAGGCCTCCTGCAGCGCCAGCGTGACGTGCGGGTAGGCACGCCGGAATTCGGTGACGACCTTCGGCAGCGCATAGCGCGCCTGCGTATGCGTGGTGGCGACCGTCAGCCGGCCCGTATGGCGGCCGGCGAATTCGTCGCCGGCCTGGCGCAGGTTCTCCGCCTCGAGCAGCAGGCGCTCGACGATGCGGACGATCTCGCGGCCCGGCGCGGTCAGGCCGGTCAGCCGCTTGCCGTAGCGCTCGAAGATCTCGACGCCGAGCTCCTCCTCCAGCTCGCGGATCTGGCGCGACACGCCGGGCTGCGAGGTGTACAGCGCGTTGGCGACCTCGGTCAGATTGAACTGGCGGCGCACCGCCTCGCGGATCGATCGCAGTTGCTGGAAGTTCATCGGGACGCTCCTGCCTGCTCATCGGCGAACACGCGCATGCGCCGCGGCCGCGCCGCCAGCAGCTCGCCCTCGCGATAGCCGTCGCGCTGGAAGCGTTCGAGCGGCAGCACCACCTCGATCAGCTCGCGGTTGTCCTCGCGCTCGAGCTCCAGTTGCGCCACCGGCCCGAGCGCCAGCGCACGCCGCAGCGTCGCGACGATGCCCTCGGCACCGGGCGCATAGCGCTCGAGCTCGACGTCGTGCGGGCGGACGTAGCCGATGGCCTCGGCGCCTTCGGCCTGCCCGGCCTGTTCGATCGAGCCCGCGCCATCGCCGCCGACGCTGCCCGACAACGGCAGCAGCGCCGCCCCGGTACGCAGCGCCCCGCCCTCGGCGCCGCGCTCCAGCCGCCCGTGAATGCGATTGACATGGCCAAGGAAGCCGAACACGAACGGCGTGGCCGGATGCTCGTAGACCGCCTGCGGCGAGCCCACCTGCTCGACACGGCCGCGCTGCATCAGCACCACGCGGTCGGCGACTTCCAGCGCCTCCTCCTGGTCGTGCGTGACGAAGACGCTGGTCACATGCAGCTCGTCGTGCAGCCGCCGCAGCCAGCGCCGCAGTTCCTTGCGGACCTTGGCATCGAGCGCGCCGAACGGCTCGTCCAGCAGCAGCACGCGCGGCTCGACCGCCAGCGCGCGGGCCAGCGCGATGCGCTGGCGCTGGCCGCCCGACAGCTGCGGCGGATAGCGATCGGCCAGCCAGTCCAGCTGCACCAGCTCCAGCAGCGCGCGCACCCGCTCGTGGATCTGCGCCTCGCCCGGCCGCTCGCCGCGCGGCTTGACGCGCAGGCCGAAGGCGACGTTCTCGAACACCGTCATATGGCGGAACAGCGCGTAGTGCTGGAACACGAAGCCGACCTGGCGCTGGCGCACCGGCTGCCCGGTCGCATCCTGGCCTTCCAGCAGCACCTGCCCGCGGTCGGCGCGCTCGAGCCCGGCGATCACGCGCAGCAGCGTGGTCTTGCCGCAGCCGGACGGTCCCAGCAGCGCGGTCAGTTCCCCTTCCGCGAAATCGAGCGTGACGTCGTCCAGCGCGACGAAGTCGCCGAACTGTTTGTGCAGATGCCTTACCTGAATGCTCATGATGTCCATCCCAAGCTGTCTTGCGGGTCGGCCGCCGCGGCGGGGCCGCGCACCTTGGCGGGCTGCGCGGCGG
>NZ_AMPR02000157.1:0-37814 GCF_000307735.3 Cupriavidus sp. HPC(L)
GTGGCCACGCCTGCGGGTCACGCAAACCGGGCGGCAAGGCGGGCAGGATCACCTCACCGAGCCGCCGGTGGTAATAGGCAGCCGCGAAAGCGGCCAGTGCGAGCCAGTGCGCATTGAGCGGTGGCAGCCAGGCCAGCCGGTGCGAGACCGGCCGCAGCTTGTCGGCCGGTACCTCGCTGCGATCGGTACCGGCAATCGCCACGCCAACCATCTCGCGTCGGCCGAATGGTACGGCCACGACCTCGCCCGGGCGGACCCGGCCGCCGTCGGGATCGGCGTTCAGATAGTCGAAGCGGTCGTCGGCGGGCGTGTCCAGCGCGATCTGTACCAGCGGCGCTACGGTGCCTGCGGCTTCGTGTTGCGGCGGCGAGCTTGACGGAGATGAGGACAGGGAGGACACGATCAGCGCGGGCGGCGATGGCAGACCGGGTCGGCTGGAGTGCGCACCATACCCGACACGTCGTCGCCGAGACTGTGCATCGGCGGCGCGCTGTCCGGAGTACGGCGGCGAGGCGCCGTCGATTGGGTGCAGTGCAGCATCAACTTAAAGTAAAACTTCAAATGTGGGGCTAAGTCGATGATAGATGACCAGTTTTCCCCTCTCTCCACATCGCCTGTGGATAACTTTGTTGAAAACTTGGGCCTACTTGCCGTGAAGGCGCGCGAAACAAGGCTTTCTGGGTCACCACCACGCTCCAAGGCCTGCTGTCAAGTCATTAAAAATCAATGACTTAGCAATATCCCCCAATCGTGTTAAGTAATAACCCGGTCGTGCACTGCGGAAAGCCCATTTGTGTGCATAAGTCAAGCCTTGACAGGCACCGATTCATCGCCGAAGCGCCATGATGGCGCCCCGCAAGCGCACGAATCGGCAGCACAGACGGCTTGCAGCAGGCGGCTGGCCTATGCCTGCGTGCCCTCGCGCTGCCGCAGCACCCGGCTGTGGCGATGCACTTCGTCCACCAGCACCGACACGCTCTCCGGCGGCGTGAATTGCGAGATGCCATGTCCGAGGTTGAAGACATGGCCATCGCTGCCACCGTCGGCCGCGTAATCGTCCAGCACGCGGCGCGCCTGTTCGCGAATGCCGGCCTCGTCCGCGAACAGCACGGTCGGGTCCAGGTTGCCCTGCAAGGCCACGCGGCCGCCGGTGCGCCGGCGTGCGGCGGCCAGATTGACGGTCCAGTCCAGGCCGATGGCGTCGGCGCCGCTGTCCGCCAGCTGCTCCAGCCACAGGCCGCCGCCCTTGGTAAAGACGATCACCGGCACGCTCTCGCCCTGATGCTCGCGGCGCAGGCCGGCGATGACCTTGCGCATGTAGTCCAGCGAGAAGCGCTGGTACATGCCGTCGGCCAGCGTGCCACCCCAGGTATCGAACAGCATCACGGCCTGCGCGCCGGCCTCGATCTGCGCGTTCAGGTAGGCGGATACCGCCTGCGCATTGATCTCCAGGATCCGGTGCATCAGGTCGGGACGGGCGTACATCATGCCCTTGACCAGCCGGAAGTCGTCGGAGCCGCCGCCTTCGACCATGTAGCAGGCCAGCGTCCACGGGCTGCCGGAGAAGCCGATCAGCGGCACGCGCTGGCGGCCGTCCTGCACCAGCGCGCGGCGGATCGACGCGACCGCATCGAATACGTACTGCAGCTCGCTCATGTCCGGCACCGCCAGCCTGGCGACATCGGCCTCGGTGCGCAGCGGCCGTGCAAAGCGCGGACCTTCGCCCTGCGCAAACGACAGGCCCAGGCCCATCGCATCGGGTACGGTCAGGATGTCGGAGAACAGGATCGCGGCGTCGAGCGGAAAGCGGTCGAGCGGCTGCAGCGTGACTTCGGTGGCAAAGGCCGGATTTTTCGCCAGGCCCAGGAAGCTGCCGGCCCGTGCGCGCGTGGCGTTGTACTCGGGCAGGTAGCGCCCGGCCTGGCGCATCAGCCACAGCGGTGTGTATTCGGTCGGCTGGCGGCGCAGCGCGCGCAGGAAGATGTCGTTTTGCAGTGCGGTCATGGCGGTCCTCGTCAGCAGCCCGCCATTCTACGGGATCGCCACCCCGGCGCCGCCACTATCAGCGGTATGGCGCTGCCATGATGCCGCGCACGCTTGCGCCCGGACTCATTCCTCGTCCAGCAATTGCACGAAGGCCTGGGCGCCGCGCCGCATCCATTCCCGGGCCCGCGGCGATTCGCCCTGCAAGCGGGCGAAGCCATGGGTCATGCCACTCGCCTCGATCGTGATCACCGCGGCGCCTTCGCGGACCAGATGATCGGCGTATGCGAGGCCGTCGTCGCGCAGCACGTCGTGAGCCGCGACCAGCACCACCGTCGACGGAGGGGCCGCGCCGGCGCCGCCGGGAAGCCGCGTCATCAGGTGCAGCCGGGGATCGTCCATCGCGGTACCGTCGGCGAGGCGGGCTTCGCCGACGAACTGCGCCCAGTACCACGCCATTTCGTCGCGGGTCAGGCCCGGCCCTGACGCAAAGGCGCGATAGCTCTCGCTGGCGAACCGGGGCGCGGTGACCGGATAGATCAGCAACTGCGCGCGCACCAGGCCAGGCGTATCGGCATTGGCCAGCGCCGCGGCCTGCGCCGCGAGATGGCCACCGGCGCTGTCGCCGGCGACGGCAAGGAAACGCGGATCGACGTCGAGCGCGTCGCGCCGTTCCGCCAGCCAGCGGATCGCGTCGAGCGCGTCGTCACAGGGGGCGGGATAGGCATGCTCGGGCGCCAGCCGGTAGTCGACGCTGACGACCGCGCAGCCGGTATCGAGTGCCAGCGCCGCGGCGACGCCATGATGGGTGTCGTGCGAGCCCACGACCCAGCCGCCGCCGTGGAAATAGACCAACAGGCGGGGCTTGTCCGGCTCGGTCGGCCGGAACAGTCGCGCGTTCAGCGCCCTGCCCTGCAGCGCGATTTGCAGCTCGGATATGGCCAGGCCATCCGGATCGGGGCGGCGCGACAGCGCCGCGACCTCGCGGAAGCGGGCGCGCCGCTCTACCGCATTGGCAGGCACCGGCGCGCCGGCATAGCGCTCGGCGAGTCCGCGATAGTAGGCAAGCAGGTCTGGGTCGATGGCCATGGCGCGCTGGGCAACAAACGTGGAGTGGAACGAAAGACGGAATGCGAGGGGCGAAGCGAAAGGTCGAATCGAAAGGTCGAATCGAAAGGTCGAATCGAAAGGTCGAATCGGAGGCCCGAATGATAGGCGAGAGCGACAATATGCGGCGGCGCCGCTCAACTGCGCATCGACTCGATCTTGCTGCAGCGGTCCTGCACCGCCATCAGGCCGGCGCGCTTCGCACGGGCCAATGCCTCGTCGTTGACGATGCCCAGTTGCAGCCAGACCCCACGGGCGCCGATCGCGATCGCCTCGTCCACCACGGGCGGCACATCGGGCGAGCGCCGGAAGATATCGACCCAGTCGATGCGCGCGCCCTCCGCCGCCAACGCCTTGGCGGCGTCGTGCAGCGAGGCATGGCAGCGCTCGCCAAGGATCGACTCGCCGGCGTGGTTCGGGTTGACGGGCACGATCCGGTGACCGTGCCGCTGCAGGAAGGCGGCCACCTCGTGGCTGGCGCGCTCGGGCTTGTCGGACAGGCCGACCACGGCGACCGTGCGCAGCTTCAACATGCCTTCGATATCGGCCTGCAGGGCGTCCATTCAGTGCTCCTCGACAAGCGGGCGGGTGGCCCGATGCGATGGAACACTGCCGGTGCACGCCCCCCGCGTCAACCCCGGCGAGGTGACGCGGGGAGCAGTGCCGAAACGGAAATAGTCATGCACCAGAACGATGCCAGCGTGCGGCAGCCAACAAAGTGGCCCGATTTTTGTGGCTATTGCGGCGAATTTGCCGTCTTTTCGCTTTCAACTACTTGCAAACCGATACACTTTGTTACTGCCATCAGGGGAAGTTTCCCCCACAATGCTTTGACACAATGTGAACTTTGTGACGGCGCCGCAAGCCAGAGAGCCCCAGGCGCCCTGAAGAAAGCCCAGCAGCAGAATGTACTGCCGGTGTCCCGATAAACGGCGCGAATAGTAGTGGATCGAGCGCCTGGTTGGATACCGGTGTGCGGCGAACGGTAGCGAAGCCTGCAAGACAGGTTGTCCATGCAACAGGACACGCTACACGTCGCCCGACCGAACCCGTTCCTTCGAATTGACCCCTCGAAGGGATTTTCCCGTCCGCGCGGAGCCTCCCCGGCCCGCGCGCTTTTTTTTGTCGTTTTAGTTTTTTGTCAGTGTTTGTCTGACTTCAGCCAACAGCATAGCTCGCATCATGGAAAAAGGCAGCCTCGCGGCTGCCTTTTTCCTTCGCGCTGACGAAAAAGCAACGCCAGAGCCGGCCCTGCTTACTTCTTCCGGCGCAGGCGCGCGATGGCCGCCAGCTGGGCAGCGGCGACCGCCAGCTCGCTCTGCGCACGCGCCAGATCGAACTCGCTGCTCTGGTTCTGCAGCAGCTCCTCGGCCGCGCGCTTTGCTTCCTGCGCCTTGGCCTCGTCGAGGTCGGCGCCACGGATCGCGGTGTCGGCCAGCACGGTGACGTGCTTGGGCTGGACTTCCAGAATGCCGCCGGCGACGAACACGAACTCTTCGCTGCCGTCTTCCTTCTCGATCCGCACCGCACCCGGATGGATGCGCGTGATCAGCGGCGTGTGCCCGGGCAGGATGCCCAGCTCACCCGACTCGCCCGGCAGCGCCACGAACTTCGCCTGGCCGGAGAAGATCGAGGCTTCCGCGCTGACGACGTCTACAAGAATGGTTGCCATGTGAATTCCTTTGTCCAGTCGCTTCGCTTGCAACGGCGGCGCGCCCGCGCACGCAGACCGTGCCGGCGCGCCGTCGCTTGGCGAGGCTTACTGGAGCTTCTTGGCCTTCTCGAAGGCTTCGTCGATCGAGCCGACCATGTAGAACGCCTGCTCGGGCAGGTGATCGCACTCGCCGTCCACCAGCATCTTGAAGCCGCGGATGGTTTCCTTCAGCGGCACGTACTTGCCCGGCGAACCCGTGAATACTTCCGCAACGTGGAAGGGCTGCGACAGGAAACGCTGGATCTTCCGTGCGCGCGCCACCGCCAGCTTGTCTTCCGGCGACAGTTCGTCCATGCCCAGAATCGCGATGATGTCGCGCAGTTCCTTGTAGCGCTGCAGCGTCTGCTGGACACGGCGGGCCACTTCGTAGTGCTCGGTACCAACGATCTGCGGGTCGAGCTGACGCGAGGTCGAGTCGAGCGGGTCGACGGCCGGGTAGATACCCAGCGCGGCGATGTCACGCGACAGCACGACGGTCGAGTCCAGGTGCAGGAAGGTGGTGGCGGGCGACGGGTCGGTCAAGTCATCCGCGGGCACGTAGACGGCCTGGATCGAGGTGATCGAGCCGGTCTTGGTCGACGTGATGCGCTCCTGCAGCTTGCCCATTTCCTCGGCCAGCGTCGGCTGATAGCCCACGGCCGAAGGCATACGGCCCAGCAGTGCCGACACTTCGGTACCGGCCAGCGTGTAGCGGTAGATGTTGTCGACGAAGAACAGGATGTCGCGGCCTTCGTCACGGAAGCGCTCGGCCATGGTCAGGCCGGTCAGCGCCACGCGCAGACGGTTGCCCGGCGGCTCGTTCATCTGGCCGAACACCATGGCCACCTTGTCGAGCACGTTCGAGTCCTTCATTTCGTGGTAGAAGTCGTTCCCTTCACGGGTACGCTCGCCCACGCCGGCGAACACCGACAAGCCGCTGTGCTGCTTGGCGATGTTGTTGATCAGCTCCATCATGTTGACGGTCTTGCCGACGCCGGCACCGCCGAACAGGCCAACCTTGCCGCCCTTGGCGAACGGGCAGACCAGGTCGATCACCTTGATGCCGGTTTCGAGCAGGTCGACCGAAGGCGACAGCTCATCGAACTGCGGGGCCTTCTGGTGAATCGCGCGCACTTCGTCCGCGGCGATCGGGCCCGCTTCGTCGATGGGACGACCCAGCACGTCCATGATGCGGCCCAGCGTGCCGTGACCGACGGGCACCGAAATCGGCGCGCCGGTGTTCTTCACCGCCATGCCGCGGCGCAGGCCGTCGGACGAGCCCAGCGCGATGGTACGGACCACGCCGTCACCGAGCTGCTGCTGCACTTCGAAGGTCAGGCCCTTCTCGGCGAACGACGCTTCGTTGCTCTCTTCCAGCACCAGCGCGTCGTACACCTTCGGCAGCGCGTCGCGGGGGAACTCGATGTCCACCACGGCGCCAATACACTGCACAATATTTCCGATACTCATTTCGTATCTCCGATAGCTTGAATTCTTGACGCCCAGTCTCGTCAGTTACACCGCTGCCGCACCGCTGACGATTTCCGACAATTCCTTGGTGATCGCTGCCTGGCGGGTCTTGTTGTAGTCCAGCTGCAGTTCTGCAATCACGTTCTTGGCGTTGTCGGACGCCGCCTTCATGGCCACCATGCGTGCCGATTGCTCGGACGCCATGTTCTCGGCCACGGCTTGGTACACCAGCGCTTCGACGTAGCGGACCAGCAGGTCTTCCACCACCGTCTGGGCGTCGGGCTCGTAGATGTAATCCCACGAGTAAGCGCGCTTTTCCTCTTCGGTCTGCGCCATCCGCTCGGCGGACAGCGGCAGCAGCTGCTCGACCATCGGCTCCTGCTTCATGGTGTTGACGAACTTCGTGTACGCCAGGTACACGGCGTCCACCTCACCATTGGTGAAGGCGTCGAGCTGGACCTTGATCGCGCCGATCAGCTTTTCCAGATGCGGCGTATCGCCCAGATGCACCACGTGCGAGACCACCTTGGCGCCAACGCGGCCCAGGAACTGCATACCCTTGGTGCCGATCGCGGTGCTTTGCACCTGCACACCGCGGTTCTGCCATTCGCGCAGCTCGTTGGTGACGGCGCGCAGCACGTTGGTGTTCAGGCCGCCGCACAGCCCCTTGTCGGTCGTCACCACGATCAAGCCGGCGCGCTTGACGTCGCGCGCCTGCAGGAACGGATGCTTGAACTCCGGGTTGGCCGTGGCCAGGTGCGCGGCAATGTTGCGCACCTTCTCGGCGTACGGACGGGCAGCCCGCATCCGCTCCTGCGCCTTGCGCATCTTGGATGCGGCGACCATTTCCATCGCCTTGGTGATCTTGCGCGTGTTCTGCACGCTCTTGATCTTGGTTCGAATCTCTTTCGTTCCGGCCATATCTTCCTCTCCAGTCGTGCCGCGCCGCCGGCTGCCTTCCCTTTCAGGCGCAGGCCGGTTGCGCGGTCCGTGGAATCACGCGGTTAGAACGCGGCGGACTTCTTGAAATCCTCGATCGCGGCACGCAGGGCGGCTTCGTCGTCCTTCGACAGATCCTTGGTGTCTTCGATACGGTTGACGAGATCGGCGTACTTGGTCTTCAGGTGGTCGTGCAGGCCCTTTTCGAACGGCAGGATGTCCTTCACTTCCACGTTGTCGAGGAAGCCATTGTTGGCGGCGTACAGCGACGCGGCCAGCTGCCACACCTGCAGCGGCTGGTATTGCGGCTGCTTGAGCAGTTCCATCACGCGGCGGCCGCGCTCGAGCTGCTTGCGGGTGGCATCGTCCAGGTCCGAGGCGAACTGCGCGAACGCAGCCAGTTCACGGTACTGGGCCAGGTCGGTACGGATACCGCCGGACAGCTTCTTGATGACCTTGGTCTGGGCGGCGCCACCGACGCGCGACACCGAGATACCGGCGTTGATCGCGGGGCGGATACCGGCGTTGAACAGGTCGGTTTCCAGGAAGATCTGGCCGTCGGTAATCGAGATCACGTTGGTCGGCACGAACGCGGACACGTCGCCGGCCTGCGTTTCGATCACGGGCAGCGCGGTCAGCGAACCGGTCTTGCCCTTGACTTCGCCGTTCGTGAACTTCTCGACGTAGTCGGCGTTGACGCGCGCGGCGCGCTCCAGCAGACGCGAGTGCAGGTAGAACACGTCGCCGGGGTAGGCTTCGCGGCCGGGCGGGCGGCGCAGCAGCAGCGACACCTGGCGATAGGCCCAGGCCTGCTTGGTCAGGTCGTCATAGACGATCAGCGCGTCTTCGCCGCGATCGCGGAAGTACTCGCCCATCGTGCAGCCGGCGTAGGCGGCCAGGTACTGCATGGCAGCCGAGTCCGAAGCGGCGGCGGCCACCACGACCGTGTACTCCATCGCGCCGGTCTCTTCCAGCTTGCGTACCACGTTGGCGATCGTCGAAGCCTTCTGGCCGATTGCCACGTAGACGCAGAAGACGCCCTTGCCCTTCTGGTTGATGATCGCGTCGACGGCGACGGCGGTCTTGCCCGTCTGGCGGTCGCCGATGATCAGCTCGCGCTGGCCGCGGCCGATCGGCACCATCGCGTCGATCGACTTCAGGCCGGTCTGCACCGGCTGGCTCACCGACTGGCGTGCGATCACGCCCGGGGCGACCTTCTCGATCACGTCGGTCTGCTTGGCGTTGATCGGGCCCTTGCCATCGATCGGCTGGCCCAGCGTGTTGACCACGCGGCCCAGCAGTTCCTTGCCCACCGGCACTTCCAGAATGCGGCCGGTGCACTTGACCTGGTCGCCTTCCGAGATGTGCTCGTAGTCGCCCAGCACCACGGCGCCGACAGAGTCGCGCTCGAGGTTCAGCGCCAGGCCGAAGGTGTTGCCGGGGAATTCCAGCATCTCGCCCTGCATCACGCCGGACAGGCCGTGCACGCGGCAGATGCCATCGGTCACGGAAATCACCGTGCCGGTGTTGCGCACTTCAGCTTCGGCGCCAAGGCCCGAGATGCGGGACTTGATCAGCTCGCTGATTTCTGAGGGGTTCAGTTGCATCACAATGCTCCTAATTCTTCAATCCGTCGGCTGTCCGCACATCAGGCGGTCAGCGCGGCTTGCATGGCGGCCAGGCGCGCGCGCACCGAGGTGTCCAGCACTTCGTCGCCCACCTTGACGCGAACGCCGCCGATCAGCGAGGGGTCGACCGTCACGGCCGGCACCAGCTTGCGCCCGAACTTGCGTTCGAGCGAGGCGACCAGATCGGTCAGCGACGCGCCGTCGAGCGGGAACGCGCTGGTGATTTCGACGTCGGCCGAACCTTCTTGGGCGTTCTTCAGCGCATGGAACTGCTCGGCAATCTCCGGCAGCACGGTCAGGCGGTCGTTGTCCACCAGCAACTGCACGAAGCGGCGCGCCTCGTCGTTGGCCGGAGACTTCAGCACCGACAGGAACAGTTCGGCCAGCTTGTCGCCGGGAACGTTCGGATCGTCGGCCAGCGCCTTGATCTCCGGGGTGGCCGCGACCTGCCCCATTTCCGAAACCAGCTCGGACCATGCACCCAGATTGCCGGCGTTGGCCTCGCTGGCGACGCGGAACAGCGCCTCGGCGTAGGGACGGGCAATGGTTGCGGTTTCTGCCATGATTAGAGCTCGGCCTTCAGTTGGTTGAGCAGGTCGGCGTGGACCTGCGCATTCACTTCACGCTTGAGGATCTGCTCTGCACCCTTGACGGCCAGCACGGCGACCTGGTCGCGCAGCTGCTCGCGTGCCTTGGTGACCTGCTGCTCGGCGTCCGCCTTCGCTTGCGCGATGATGCGTGCGGCTTCGGCCTGGGCGTTTTGCTTGATCTCTTCGGCGACCATCTGGGCGCGCTTCTCGGCGTCGGCGACGCGTTGCGCACCTTCGGCGCGGGCTTCGGCCAGAGCCACGTCCACGCGCTTGTTGGCCAGCTCGAGTTCGGCCTTGCCCTTTTCGGCAGCCGCGAGACCGTCGGCGATTTTCTTTGCGCGTTCGTCGAGCGCCTTCACCAGCGGCGGCCAAATGAATTTGGCGACAACCCACCACAGGATGAAGAACACGACCATCTGCGCAAAAAACGTTGCGTTCAGATTCATGGTGTGTTCCTTTCGGTAATCAAACTACAGATAAATGCGCAAAGGCGGCCAGGCTAGTGGCCTGCGCCGCCCGTCAGCATCATGCAGACCGAAAAGATTTACTGAATGACGGCCAGCAGCGGGTTGGCGAACGCGAACAGCATGGCCACACCCACACCGATCAGGAATGCCGCGTCGATCAGGCCGGCCAGCAGGAACATCTTGGTCTGCAGCGGGTTCATCAGTTCCGGCTGACGCGCGCAGGCTTCGATGTACTTGCCACCCATCAGAGCGATACCCAGGCAGGCACCGATCGCGCCCAGGCCGATGATGATGCCGATACCGATGGCGGTCAGACCCTGGATGTTGGCGAGAAATTCTTGCATGACGACTCCTTTAATTTGAGAAGAGACTTAGAACCAAAAAAACCAAAAACCAAAAAACCGGAAATCAGTGCTTGTCGTGTGCCTGGCCGAGGTACACCAGCGTCAGCATCATGAAAATGAAGGCCTGCAGCAGCACGATCAGGATGTGGAAGATCGCCCAGACCGCGCCGGCAATCACGTGGCCGACGAAGCCCAGAGCCGACAGGTCGGCGCCGAAGGTCCACATCGAGCCCAGCAGCGCGATCAGCAGGAACACCAGTTCGCCCGCGTACATATTGCCGAACAGTCGCATGCCGAGCGAAACGGCCTTGGCCAGGAATTCGATGATGTTCAGCACCAGGTTGAACGGGGCCAGGTACCACTTGCCGCCGAACGGGGCCGACAGCAGTTCGTGCGCGAAGCCGCCCGCGCCCTTGATCTTGAAGCTGTAGTAGATCATCAGGATCAGCACGGCGAACGACATGCCCAGCGTGCCGTTCAGGTCTGCGGTCGCCACGGCCTTGTGGTGCGGCAGGTGAAAGCCGAACACGCCCAGCAGGTGGTTCAGGCCATGGACCCAGTCAACCGGGATCAGGTCGATCGCGTTCATCATGGTGATCCAGCAGAACACCATCAGCGCCAGCGGCGCGATCCACGAGCGGTCGCCGTGGATGATGCCCTTGGCCTGATCGTCGACCATCTCGACGATCATCTCGACGAAGGCCTGGAAGCGGCCCGGCACGCCGGCGGTGACACGGCGCGCGGCCATGTACAGGAACAGCACGGCGATCGCGCCGCACAGCACCGACCAGATCACGGTGTCGTAATTGATCACGCTGAAGTCGACCACGGAGGCCTGCTTGCCGCCGATCGAATTCAGGTTCTGCAAATGTTCGGCGATATAGCCGGATGGGGTGAGCGCGTTTTCAGCGCCTTGAGCAGTTGCCATGTCGAATCGAACCGTATATTGCGAAACCTGTTTGACCAGCATTCGCCATCGCGAACACTCGGTATGCTTCTTGCACCGCCTTCGGCTCGTCGGCCGGTCACCGCAATGCAAGACGCTTCGTTACTTCCCGACGCCGCGCCCGATTCCGATCGGTGCGACATCCAAACCTTGTTTTCTCGAAACCGGCCCTCAATTGCCCTGAATCAGGACAACGCGGCACCGGTTCGGGGCATGGCAATCTGCAATTCGACGAATCGAAAATCGATCGAACCCTCTATCGAATCGCCAGCGCCACCCAGTACGTCTTCAACGCAAGCAGGAACGTGACCAGCATCGGCACCCAACGCAGATCGCGGTACAGCACCACCACCAGCACGAACAGCGCGACGGTGGCCAGCACCTTGATCGCCTCGCCGATCACCAGGCCGCCGATCGACGCACGGTCCCGCGCGAGCCACAGCCGGAAGGCGAAGAACGCGCTTGGCACGCAGCACACGGCGCCGCCGAACAGCGCCGACCAGCCGTACGGTCCGGCTTCGGGGCCGAACACCGCCCAGCCGATCGCCGACAACAGCGTCACCGCGACTTGCGCCAGTACCACCTTGCCCGGCGTCATCCGCGACGGCCGCAGCGCGCGTTCACCGAACAGCGACACCGCATCGTCGTGCGACAGTGGCCGGATCGGCGCGGGGCGCTCATCGTCGTCGCGCCAGTCGTCCTGGTCCCAGTCATCCGGCTGAGGCACGGAATTCCGCTCGGTACGGTCGGTATTCGATCCCGCGCGAGGCGGCTTGGGGTCTGTCGCCACTACAACTTGTCGGTCTGCCTGCTTGCAGTTCTGACCAGGAACTTTTCGTCCTCGGCCAGTATTCAAACCGCACGATTTTACGGGGAATGCGGATAACGAGTCAATCTGCTTACAGTTGCCTTGCAAGGCAAAACACCACAACTCTTGCTATCTCGCCTTGATCATGCTTGCGCGGATATTGCGCGGCAATGACCTGACACGTAATCGGATTGCGTAGCAAAAAAATGGCGCCGGGGGAAGAACCCGGCGCCATTCGCTCGGCTCCATTGGGCGATCATCGCCCAACTGTCTTCATGCGACCTGCCGCCCCGCGGCCGGTTCGCGCAGACGGGCAAGTACACCGTCGAGCGCGTCGTTGCTGGAAAACTGGATGGTCAGCTGGCCCTTGCCGCGGGCGCCGAGCTTGATCTGCACCGGCATGCCGAGCGCGTCGGACAGCTCCTCCTCCAGTCGTGCCACATCGCGCGCGCCCTGGCCGGTCTTCTGCTTCAGCGACTTCAGATCGAACGGCTTCAGCGTCGAGGTCACCAGCTTCTCGGTCTCGCGCACCGACAGCCGCTTGTTGACGATCTGGTTGGCCAGCGTGATCTGATGCGCGCCGTCCACCGCGAGCAGTGCGCGCGCATGTCCCATGTCGAGATCGCCGGCCATCAGCATCGTCTGCACCGGCTGCGCCAGGTTCAGCAGACGCAGCAGATTCGACACCGCGCTGCGCGAGCGGCCGACCGACTCGGCCGCCTGCTCGTGGGTGAACTTGAATTCGCGGATCAAGCGCATGATGCCCTGCGCCTCTTCCAGCGGGTTCAGATCCTCGCGCTGGATGTTCTCGATCAGGGCCATCGCCGCGGCGGCCTCGTCGGCCACGTCCTTGATCAGCACCGGCACCTTGTCCAGGCCCGCCAGCTTCGACGCGCGAAAGCGCCGCTCGCCCGCGATGATCTCGTAGCGGTCCGGCTCGGCCACGCGCCGCACCAGGATCGGCTGCATCAGCCCCTGTGCGCGGATGCTCGCGGCAAGCTCCTGCAACGCCCCCTCGTCCATCCGCGTGCGCGGCTGGTACTTGCCGGGCTGCAGCTGGTCGACGCGCAGCACGGTGGGAGAACCGTCCTGGCGCGCCGCCTCGACGATCTCCGCCGGGCCGCCCAGCAGGGCTTCCAGCCCGCGGCCCAGGCCCTTCTTCTTCGCGGTACTCATGGTGGTGGCTCCTTGCTTGCTGCCGTTCGCCGGCTCAGGCGATCTGGCCCAGTTGCTTGACGCGCGCGATCATCTCGGCGCCGAAATCGAGGTAGGCCTTGGCGCCCTTCGACGCGGGATCGAAGGCCACGCCCGGCATGCCGTACGACGGCGCCTCGGCCAGACGGACATTGCGCGGGATCATCGTCTTGAACACCTTGTCGCCGAAGTGGGCTTCCAGCTGGGCGGACACCTGCTGCTGCAGCGTCACGCGCGGATCGAACATCACACGCAGCAGCCCGATGACCTTCAGGTCCTTGTTCAGGTTCGCGTGTACCTGCTTGATCGTATTGACCAGATCGGACAGCCCCTCCAGCGCGAAGTACTCGCACTGCATCGGCACGATCACGCCATGCGCGGCGCACAGGCCGTTCAGCGTCAGCAGCGACAGCGACGGCGGGCAGTCGATCAGCACGAAATCGTACTCGCCCTCGACCTCGGCCAGCGCCTGGCGCAGCCGGCGCTCGCGGTGTTCGAGCTCGACCAGTTCGACTTCGGCACCGGCCAGCTCGCGGTTCGCCGGCAGCACGTCGTACTTGCCGGACTCCGAACGCTGGCGCGCCTGCGGGATCGTGGCAAAGCCGACCAGCACCTGATAGACGCTGTGCTGCAGCCCCTGCTTGTCGATGCCAGAACCCATCGACGCATTGCCTTGCGGATCGAGATCGACCAGCAGCACGCGCTGCCCTTGCGCGGCAAGGCCAGCGGCGAGGTTCACCGTGGTGGTCGTCTTGCCCACCCCGCCCTTCTGGTTTGCGATCACGAATACCTTTGCCATGGGTTCTGCAGCTCCTCGCTTGTATTCAGTCGGCGCGCGCATCGCTGCGCTCACCACGGCGCGATAGCACCACCAGGTGGCGCTGCGCGTCCAGTTCGGGCACCGCCAGCTGCGGCACCGCTTCGACCTGCCAGGCCGACATCAGTCCGGCCTGCTCCATCCGCTCCAGTTCCGCCTGCGGGTAGATACCCTTCATCGCGATCAGGCGGCCGCCGGGCGCCAGCAGATGGCCGGCGAGCGTGACGAAATCGGTCAGCTCGGCGAAGGCCCGCGACGTGATCACGGCGAAGCCGTCGGCGTCCGCAAGCTTTTCCACCGGCCCCCAATGCGCCGCCGCATTGCCCAGCCGCAGCTGCGCACGGCACTGGGTCAGGAAGGCGGTTTTCTTCTGCACGATGTCGACCATCAGTACCGACACGTCGGGACAGGCGATCGCCAGCGGCAGGCCCGGCATGCCACCGCCCGAGCCGACGTCGAGCACCCTGCCCCGCGCGCCCGGCGTCACCTCGGGCCGGCGCGCCGCTTCGGCCAGCGCCGGCACCGCGGCCAGCGAGTCCAGCAGATGATGCGTCAGCATCTCGTCCGGATGGCGGATTGCGGTCAGGTTATAGGTGGCGTTCCATTTGCGCAGCAGCGCCAGATAGGCGAGCAGCGTCTCGACGCGGGCACCGTCCAGCGGCAGGCCGATCGCGGCCAGGCCGGCCTCGAGGCGGCGGCGCTGGGCGGCCTCATCGACCGCGCCGTGGCGCCGCGCCCGGGATGCTTGCAGACCGCTCACTCAGGCCGCCTCGCGGCCCGAGCCGGCCGTCTTGCCGCGCCCCATGCCCTTCTTCTTCAGATGTACCAACAGCAGCGAGATGGCCGCCGGGGTGACGCCCGAGATGCGCGAGGCCTGGCCAAGCGTCTGCGGACGGTGCTGGTTCAGCTTCTGGCTGACCTCGAAGCCGAGGCCGCGCACTTCGGTGTAGTCGAAGTCGTCCGGCAGCCGGGTCGATTCGTTGGCTTCCAGCTTGTCGACCTCGGCGGCCTGGCGGGCAATATAGCCGTGGTACTTGATGCCGATCTCGATCTGCTCGCGGATCTGTTCGGCCTGCAGCCGGTCGTCGGCCAGCGGCTCGCCCGGCGCATGGCGACCGTCCTGCAGTGCCATCAGTGCCTCGTAGCCGACGCCCGGACGCCGCAGCAGGTCCGCCAGGCTATATTCGCGCTCGATCGCCTTGCCGAGCAGCGGCACCGCGTCCTCCGCCGGAAGGCTGGCCGGGTTGACCCAGGTGCTCTTCAGGCGCTCTGTTTCACGTGAAACAGCGTCGCGCTTGCGGTTGAAGGCGTCCCAGCGCGCGTCGTCGACCACGCCGAGCTCGCGGCCGATCTCGGTCAGCCGCATGTCAGCGTTGTCCTCGCGCAGGCTCAGGCGGAACTCGGCTCGGCTGGTGAACATCCGGTACGGCTCGGTCACGCCACGCGTGATCAGGTCGTCCACCAGCACGCCCAGGTACGCCTGGTCGCGGCGCGGCGCCCAGGCCTCGCGCTCCTCCGCATAGCGGCCGGCGTTGATGCCTGCCAGCAGCCCTTGGGCCGCGGCTTCTTCGTAGCCGGTGGTGCCATTGATCTGGCCGGCGAAGAACAGCCCGCCGATCGCCTTGCTCTCCAGCGAGGCCTTCAGCGCGCGCGGATCGAAGTAGTCGTACTCGATTGCATAGCCGGGACGCAGGATATGGGCGTTCTCGAGGCCGCGGATCGAATGCACCAGCTCCAGCTGGACATCGAACGGCAGGCTGGTCGAGATGCCGTTGGGATAGAACTCGTTGGTCGTCAGCCCTTCCGGCTCCAGGAAGATCTGGTGGCTTTCCTTGCTGGCAAAGCGATGGATCTTGTCCTCGATGCTCGGGCAGTAACGCGGCCCCACCCCTTCGATCACGCCGGTGTACATCGGCGAGCGATCCAGCCCGCCCCGGATGATCTCGTGGGTACGGGCATTGGTGTGGGTGATCCAGCACGGCAGCTGCTGCGGATGCTGCTCAGGACGGCCCAGGAACGAGAACACCGGCACCGGATCGAGGTCGCCGGGCTGTTCTTCCATCACCGAGAAGTCGATCGTACGGCCATCGATGCGCGGCGGCGTGCCGGTCTTCAGCCGGCCCTGCGGCAGCCTCAGCTCCTTGAGGCGGGCCGACAGCGTCACCGCGGCGGGATCGCCGGCGCGGCCTCCGGTGTAGTTGTCCAGGCCCACGTGGATCTTGCCGTCCAGGAAGGTGCCTGCCGTCAGCACCACCGCGCGGGCACGGAAGCGGACACCAACCTGCGTCACTGCGCCAACCACGCGGTCGCCTTCGACCATCAGGTCGTCGACGGCCTGCTGGAACAGCATCAGATTGGGCTGGTTCTCCAGCCGGGTGCGGATCGCCTTGCGGTACAAGACACGATCGGCCTGGGCGCGCGTCGCACGCACGGCCGGGCCCTTGCTGGAATTCAGGATGCGGAACTGGATGCCGGCCTCGTCGGTGGCGGCCGCCATGGCGCCGCCAAGGGCGTCGACTTCCTTGACCAGATGCCCCTTGCCGATGCCGCCGATCGACGGATTGCAGCTCATCTGCCCGAGCGTCTCGATGCTATGGGTCAGCAGCAGCGTCTGGCAGCCCATACGGGCCGCGGCCAAGGCCGCTTCGGTGCCGGCATGGCCACCGCCGACGACAATGACATCGAATTCTTTCGGGTAAAGCATGGGGGCACCTCCTCCGGGAGGCTGGAGAGGGAAAAACGGGATGCCGAATTATACCGGCATTCATTGGGGCATTCCGGACACGGGTCCGTTCCACGTGAAACATTGTGCTTCGGCGCCGCCATGTTTCACGTGGAACCTCCGGATTATCCTAGGTAGTCGCGGCCGTTGTTTCACGTGAAACAGGCCCAATCCCGGCCAGTTCGGGTGTTCCACGTGAAACAAAAAAGCCGGGCAATCGCCCGGCCTTGGATTACTCGCCTTCTCGCAACGTCAACGAATCACCGCTGCTGCCGCAGGTATGCCGCCACCCGCTCCAGCAGCCGCCCCATATCCCGCTGCACCTTGCCGAAGTTGGCATTGCGCTCACGGGTGCGCTCGTCCATATAGAGCGGACGCCGGATCTCGATTTGCAGGCTGTGGCGGCGCTCCGCCGGCCTGCCGATCTGCGCGATCAGTTGCACGCCCTTGTACGGGTCGTTGCGCGCGACGGTGTAGCCCATGTCGCGCAGCCCCAGCTCGATCAGCCCGACGAACTCCGGGTCGCAGGTGGTACCGTCGCGGTCGCCCAGCACGAAATCAGCCAGCGGATGCGGGCTGACCTTCTTCAAGCGCTCGTAGGCATTGTTCGGCATCGAGTGCAGGTTCAGATGCCACACCGCGCCGAAGCGGCGGTAGGTCGCGTCCACCGCTTCCGCCAGCGCCGCATGGTAGGGCCGGTAGTAGTGCTCGATCCGGTTGCGTACCTCGGCCACGCCGAGCTTGCGCGCGTAGATCGGCGTACTGGCGTCGATGTTGCGCCACACCAGGCCGAAGCCCAGCCGCGTCTTCTCGCCCGGTGCCAGCGGCTCGGGCCACGGCGCGTCCAGCAGCGCCGGGTCGAGATCGTCCGGCATCCGGTTCGGGTCGATATAGACGCGCGGGAAGTTCGCGGCGATCAGCGTGCCGCCGACCGCCGGTACCGCCTCCCACAGCGCATCGACGTGGGTATCCTCCCCTTCGCGCAGCCGCGCCATCGGCACGGCGGCGCCAAAGTCTTCCGGATAGCGCGTGCCGCTGTGGGGCGAATCGCAGACCAGCGGCAGCGGTTCGCCCTCGGGCAGCCGGCGGACGATCGGTTCGAACGCCGCTGCCATCAGTTCAGCTCGATCTTGGCGGCCTTGGCCACGCGCGCGTAGCGAGCCATCGCCTGCTCGATCTGCACCTTGAACTGCTCGGGCGTGGTCGGCACCAGCGTGCCGCCCGATTCCTCGACCTTGCGCTTGAAGTCCGGGTTCTGCATCGCCTTGTGGATCGCGGCGTTCAGCTTGGCCACCACCGGGGCCGGCGTGCCGGCCGGCGCGACGATGCCGAACCAGCCGCCCTCGCCCATGTCCTTGAAGCCGAGTTCGGCGTAGGTCGGCACATCCGGCAGCTGCGCCGAGCGGCTGCCGCCCAGCACGGCCAGCGCGCGCAAGCGGCCGCCCTTGACGTGCGGCAGCGTCGACGACAGGTTGTCGGTGATCGCGTTGACCTGCCCCGCCACCGCGTCGTTCAACGCCACGCCAGCGCCCTTGTACGGCACATGCAGCAGATCGATGCCGGACAGCATCATGAAGTTCTCGATATTCACGTGACCCAGGGAACCGGTGCCCGGCGAGGCAAAGCTGTATTTGCCCGGGTTGGCCTTGGCCAGCGCGATGAATTCCTTCATGGTCTTGGCCGGCACGCTCGGATGGACCGCGAACACGCTGGGGATCGCCACCACGTTGGTCACCGGCACGAAGCCCTTGATCGGGTCGTAGCTGAGCTTCGGATAGACGGCCGGGTTCGAGCCATGCGTGCTGACCGTGGCCATGCCGATCGTGTAGCCATCCGGTGCCGAGCGGGCGACTTCCCCCATGCCCAGCGAACCGCCTGCCCCACCCTTGTTCTCGACCACGATGGTCTGGCCCAGCTCGCGGCCGGCAAATTCGGCGACCAGGCGCGCCGACAAATCGGTCGACCCGCCAGCGGCGAACGGCACGATCAGGCGGATCGGGCGGCTGGGATAGTTGGCCGGCGCGGCGCTGGCCGCGGCGGGCAACAACACGGCAGCGGCGATGGCGGTGGTCATGGCGGACAGCACAAAGCGACGACGCGTGGTCACGGCTCGGTTCATGGCGATGTTCTCCTTGGAATTGCCTTGTGTTCTATGCGGCAGAGGGTGCGGGGGGCGGATCCAGGGACCAACGACGCCCCGCGACGCGTCAAGTGTCGGGCAGTTTACCGAGCGTGCACAAACGACTATATTGCACGCTTCCATTACCAAAGTTCATTCTCGCGGCACCGCGCGTGCCGGTGAACGAAAAAGGCCCGCATGCGCCTGCGATCGCCGTCGATGTCCGAGCTGCACGCCTTCGCCACCGCGGCGCGGCTGGGCAGCTTCACCCGCGCCGCGGAGGAACTGTGCGTGACGCAGGGCGCAATCAGCCGGGCCATCGCCAGGCTGGAGGCGCACTTCGGCCAGCCGCTGGTCCAGCGCAACGCGCACCGGCTGGTACTGACCGCCGCCGGCCGAGGGTTTCTCGAGGCGGTGGCGGGACCGCTGGCGGCAATCGAATCGGCCAGCGCCGCACTGCTGGCCGGCGACCGCCAGCACCATCTGACGCTGTCCGCCCTGCCCACGCTGGCCAGCGTCTGGCTGGTGCCACGGCTGCCCGACTTCCATCGGCGCCATCCCGATATCCGGCTGGACTTCGTGCCCTACCGGCGCGACGAAGACTTCTCGGGTCCGGCGCCCGATGCGGCGCTGCTGGCGGGTACCGCCGCCAGCTGGCCCAATCTGCAGGTCGACTATGTGATCGGCAGCGAGATGGTGCCGGTCTGCCATCCCGAGCGCGCGCGGCTGCGGCACCAGGCCGGCCAGTGGCAAACGCCGGCGGACCTGCTGCAGGAGCCGCTGCTGTTCCACACCGGCGCGCCGGCAAACTGGCAGCACTGGTTCCACGCGGCGGGCGTACCCAACGCTGCGCCGACGCTGGCCACCGGTTTCGACCAGGTGTCGATCCTGGTGCAGGCGGTCAAGGCCGATATCGGCATCGCGGTGTTGCAGCGCTGCCTGGTACGCGACGAGATCGCGGCCGGCCGCGTGGTGGCGCCGTTCGACCTGCCGATCCGGCTGACGCGCGGCTATTTCCTGTGCGCGCCGCGGGAGCGGCGCGACCATCCGGCGCTGAATCGCTTCAGGCAGTGGTTGCTGGAGACGGCTGCGCAGGATCCGGACGTGGCGCGGATCCGGGACAATGATTCACGAGATCGATGATTCTTCGGATATTCAAGCCGAGAACATTTTTTCCAATTATGAGTCCGCCCAAAGCATAACCACGAGAAATAATAACGGCGTGCCACAGCACGCCGTTATTCTTCGCTCAGATGAAGACCCGCCCAACACAGCCCCGGGCGGTCTCAAATCACCGTCAAGCCGCCTTCTTCGCCAACCCCAGATAGGTCTCGATGACGCGCGGGTCGGCCGCCAGTTCGTCGGCCGGCCCGGCCATCGCAATCTCTCCCGTCTCGATCACATAGCCGTAGTCGGCCACCTGCAATGCCGCGCGCGCATTCTGTTCGATCAACAGCGTCGCCACGCCGGTGCGGCGCAGGTCGTTGATGATGTGGAAGATCTCCTTGACGATCAGCGGCGCGAGACCGAGGCTCGGCTCGTCCAGCATCAGCAGTTCCGGCTTTGCCATCAGCGCGCGGCCGACCGCCAGCATCTGGCGCTCGCCACCGGACAGCGTGCCGGCATCCTGGCGCGCGCGCTCGCGCAGCCGCGGGAACAGTTCGTAGACCACGTCCATCTGGTCCAGGAAGTTCTTCTCGCCGGCGCGCTTGCGGCGGAAGGCGCCGAGCCGCAGGTTGTCCTCGACGCTCATCGAGCCGAACAGCTCGCGCTTCTCCGGCACCAGGCACATGCCGCGCGCGACCCGGCCCTCGACGGGAATGCCGGCCATGTCGTGGCCCAGGTAGGACACCGTGCCGCTGGCCGAACCGGTCGGCGGCAGCGCGCCCATGATGGCGTTCAGCATCGTCGATTTGCCGGCGCCGTTGGGTCCGATCACCGTGACGATCCTGCCGGCCTCGACCGACAGGCTGGCCCCGTGTACCGCCTCGACCTTGCCGTAGCGGACATGCAGGTCGTTGACTTCGAGAATCACGCTCACCGCTCGCTCCTGATCCCTTCCTGATCCTTATTCCACGCCGCCCAGATAGGCCTCGAGCACCGCGGGGTTCTTCTGCACTTCGTCGGGCACGCCTTCGGCGATGCGCGTACCGAACTCCATCACCACCAGCCGGTCGGTCAGGTTCATCACGAAGTCCATGTCGTGCTCGACCAGCAGCACGCTCATGCCTTCGCCCTTGAGCTTGCGCAGCAGTTCGGCCAGCGCCTGCTTCTCCTTGTAGCGCAGGCCCGCGGCCGGCTCGTCGAGCAGCAGCAGCGCGGGATCGCAGCACAGCGCACGGGCAATCTCGAGAATGCGCTGCTGGCCCAGCGCCAGGCTGCCCGCTTCCATATACATGCAGTCGGCCAGGCCCACGCGCTCGAGCTGGCGCTTCGCCTCGAACAGCAGCTTGGCTTCTTCGCCGCGATTCATCCGCAGGATCGCCGCGGACACGCCGCCCTGGGGCCGGTAGTCGCCGCGCAGGTGCGCGCCGATCGCGACGTTCTCGAGCACCGTCATCGTCGGCAGCAGATGCACGTGCTGGAAGGTACGGCCGATGCCGCGCTTGACGATCTCGCGCGACGGCAGGTTGGTGATCGCCTCGCCGCGATACCGCACCTCGCCGCGGGTCAGCGGCAGCACGCCGGTGACCAGATTGAAGGTGGTCGACTTGCCCGCGCCATTGGGCCCGATCAGCCCGACGATCTCGCCGGCGCGCACCTGGAAGCTGACGTCATTGACCGCCACCAGCCCGCCGAACTCCTTGCGTGCGGCGCGCACGTCGAGGATCAGTTCGCCGGCCTGCGGTTTCTGCCGCACCGGCAGCGCGGCGGCCTGCTCGGGCGCGCGCACCGGCGGCCCACTCGGCCACACCTTGCGCACGAACGGCCAGAGCCCCTCGCGCGCATACTGCAGCAGCAGCACCAGCAGCACGCCGAACACGATGATCTCGAAGTTGCCGTTGGCGCCCAGCAGCTTCGGTAGCACGCCCTGCAGCATGTCCTTCAGGATGGTCAGGATCCCGGCGCCGAGCACCGCGCCCCAGACATGGCCGACGCCGCCGACCACCGCCATGAACAGGTACTCGATGCCGTAGTTCAGGCCGAACGGCGTCGGGTTCACCGCCCGCTGCAAGTGCGCGTACAGGAAGCCGGAGATGCAGGCCAGCACCGCGGCGACGACGAACACCACGACCTTCATCCATGCGGTATTGACGCCCATCGCCTCGGCCATCACGCCACCGCCCTTCAGCGCGCGAATGGCGCGGCCCGGACGCGAATCGAGCAGGTTCTGCATCGCCAGGACCGCCAGCAGCACCACGACCCAGATCAGATAGAACATCGAGCGGCCGGACTGCAGCTCGAAGCCCAGCAGCGACAGCACCGGGATGCCGTTCAGGCCGTCGTACTTGCCGAGGAATTCGAGATTGCCGAACAGGAAGAACAGCGACAGCCCCCAGGCGATCGTCGCCAGCGGCAAGTAATGCCCCGACATCCGCATCGTGATCAGGCCGATCACATAGGCCGACGCCATCGTGATCACCAATCCGACCAGCAGGCCGAACCAGGGCGACAGCCCGTACTGCGTGGTCAGGTAGGCGGTGCTGTAGGCGCCCAGGCCGACGAAGGCCGCCTGGCCGAAGGAGGTCATGCCGCCGACGCCGGTCAGCAGCACCAGGCCGATCGCGACGATGCTGTACAGGCCGATGTAGTTGCCGAGCGTGATCCAGAACTCGGGCGTCGGCAGGACCGGCAGCAACGCCAGGACCGCCGCGAACGCGATCAGGAGCAGCCGGTTGCGCAGGTTCGCGCCGCCGGAGACCGCGCTCGGGGCCGGGATCGGCTGCGTCGCGGCCGCCGCCGTGTCGGACGCCTGCTGCGTCCCCGTGGTGCGTGTGGCTTGCCGTTGCATCATTCCTCGTCTTCCACATGTTTGCTGGTCAGCGAGCGCCACAGCAGCACCGGAATGATCAGCGTGAACACGATGACCTCCTTGAACGCACTGGCCCAGAAGGACGAATAGGATTCGAGCAGCCCGACCAGCAACGCGCCGGCGGCCGCCACCGGATAGCTGACCAGTCCGCCGACGATCGCGCCGACGAAGCCCTTCAGGCCGATCAGGAAGCCGGACTCGTAGTAGACCGTGGTCAGCGGCGCGATCAGGATGCCGCACAGCGCGCCCATCGCGGCCGCCAGCGTGAACGACAGCCGGCCGGCCTGCGTGGTGCCGATGCCGACCAGGCGCGCGCCCAGCCGGTTGACCGCGGTGGCGCGCAGCGCCTTGCCGGTCAGCGTGCGGTCGAAATAGAAGTACAGGCCGGCGATCAACAGGCCGGACACGCCGATCACCCACAGGCTCTGGCCGGACACCGACAGCGCGCCGACGTCGAAGCGCGCGTCGGAGAACGCGGTGGTGCGCGAACCCTCGGCGCCGAACATCACCAGCCCCAGTCCGACCAGCGCGAAGTGCACGCCGACCGAGACGATCAGCAGCACCAGCGTGCTGGCCTCGGCCAGGGGCTGGTAGGCGATCCGGTACAGCATCGGGCCCATCGGCACCACGATCAGCAGCGTCAGCGCGATCTGCGCCAGCATCGGCAGCGGCTGCGCGCCATAGGCCTGCGTCAGCCAGTGCACCGCGAACGGAAAGACCAGGTACTTGCCCGCCAGCACCGCCAGCCGGCTGCCGGCGCTGCGGCGCAGTTCGGCGCTGCGCAGCACGGTGGCGCCCTCGTAGACGAAGGTCAGCACACCCATCGCCACCAGCAGCCACGAGGTCTGCGGCGCATGGCCCGCCTGCATCACCGCCAGCGTCAGCGCGCCGTAGGCGACGAACTCCCCTTGCGGGATGAAGATGACGCGGGTCACCGAAAACACCAGCACCAGGGCCAGCGCCAACAGCGCGTAGATCGCGCCGGAGGTGATGCCGTCCTGAGCCAGGATGGCCGCAATCGAGAGGTCCATGATCTCCCCGAGGAGTTGCCGCGATGCAGCGAATTACGAAATAGTAAAGGTCTTACGCTACGAGGAAATCCGCGCGAACCCTAGCGCCGGTATCTGTCTGTGGGTCTTGTCCCCTCTCCCGCCTGCGGGAGAGGGGAGCGTCCCACGGCAAACGGAAAGCGCGCGCCCGTCAAAACAAAAAAGGCGCATGGTGCGTCCATGCGCCCTGCCGCGCGGCGAAGCTGCCGGGCGTTGCTACTTCTGCAGCTTCCACTTGCCGTCGACGATCTGCACCATCACGCGCGAGCGCTGGTCCAGGCCCAGATGGTCGGTCGGGCTCATCGTCATGATGCCGTGCGAGACCGGCAGCTCCTTCGTTTGCTCCAGCGCATCGCGCAGCGCCTTGCGGAACTCCGGCGTGCCCGGCTGCGCCTTCTTCAGCGCGACCGGAATCGCGCGCTCGAGCAGCAGGCCGGCATCCCAGGCGTGGCCGCCGAAGGTCGAGACCTGGCCGCCGAAGGCCTTCTCGTAGGCGGTCTTGTAGGTCAGCGCCGGCTTCTTGACCGGATTGCTGTCGGGCAGCTGTTCCGCGACCAGCAGCGGGCCGGCCGGCAGCAGCGCGCCTTCGCAGTCCTTGCCGCAGACGCGCAGGAAGTCGGGGTTGGCGACGCCGTGGGTCTGGTAGATCTTGCCCTTGTAGCCGCGCTCCTTCAGCGCCTTGGCGGGCAGCGCCGACGGGGTGCCCGAACCGGCGATCAGCACCGCGTCCGGATTGCTGGCCATGATCTTCAGCACCTGCCCGGTGACCGAGGTATCGGTGCGGGCGAAGCGCTCGGTGGCCACCACCTTGATCTTGCGGATGTCCGCCACCTTGGCGAACTCCTGCGACCAGCTCTCGCCATAGGCATCCGCGAAGCCGATGAAGGCCACCGTCTTCACGTTGTTGTTGCCCATGTGCTCGGAGATCGCGGTCGCCATGTGCGAGTCGTTCTGCGGGGTCTTGAAGACCCAGGCGCGCTTGGCGTCCATCGGTTCGATGATGCGCGCCGACGCCGCCATCGTGATCATCGGCGTGCCGCTCTCGGCGACCACGTCGACCATCGCCAGCGAGTTCGGCGTCACGGTCGAGCCGACCACGGCATCGACCTTGTCCTCGCTGATCAGCTTGCGGGTGTTCTTGACGGCGGTGGTGCTGTCCGAGGCGTCGTCGAGCACGATGTATTCGACCTTCTTGCCGGCGATCTCCTTCGGCAGCAGCGTGAAGGTGTTCTTCTCCGGAATGCCCAGCGAAGCCGCCGGACCGGTCGCCGATACCGTGACCCCGATCTTGATCTGGGCCTGGGCGGCGCCGGCGCACAGACAGGCGGCGGCGAAGGCCAGCATGCTGGCGCGCTTGAAATTCATCGTGTCTCCTTCTTCTCTCAAACCGTCCGGCATCGCCACGGCTTGCGCCGATCCGCGCCTGGCTTGTTGTTCCGACGGATCCGGCGGTGCTTGTCGCCGCCTTTTGGCCGTCGTGCCCGATCCCGTCCGCGCGTGCCCTCTTGCGAGGGTCGCGGCCGTTCGTCTGCGGTCAATACAGGTTCGCGACGAGCTCGGCCGACGCCGGCTTCGATTCGCCGACCGAGCGGTCGGGAATTGGCACCGAGTCTAACACAGCGCCCCTTGCCGCCAAGGCAGGATTAACCCGCATCGCCAGCATCGGCGCGGCTTCCGGCGGTGCGGACCGTCAGCCGGCGAAGGCATCCCAGGCGGTCTTCAGGATCAGCGCGCTGACCACCAGCAGGAAGACCTTGCGCACGAATCCGCTGCCGTGCTTCAGCGCAAGCCGGCTGCCGAGCTGGCTGCCAATCACGTTGCCCACCGCCATCACCAGACCGAGTTCCCACCAGACATGGCCCTTGAAGCCGAGCAGCATCAGCGCGGCGACATTGGTGGCGAGGTTGACCAGCTTGGTCGATGCCGCCGCGTGCAGGAAGTCGTAGCCGAACAGCCGTACGAACATGATCATCAGGAAGCTGCCGGTGCCCGGCCCGAAGATGCCGTCGTAGAAGCCGATCGCGGCGCCGCCGACCAACGCAACCCAGCGCTCGCGCGCCCCGGACAGCGTCGGTGCATGTTCGGCGCCGAGGTCCTTCTTGGCGAGCGTATAGATCAGCAGGATCGCCAGCACGAACGGCAGCAGCTTGCGCAGCGGTTCGGCCGGCACCAGCGTCAGCGTGTAGGCGCCGGCCATCGAGCAGGCGAAGGCGGCCACCACGGCGGGCGCGGTCGCGCCCCAATAGATCCGCACGCTGCGCGCGTAGCGCACCGCGGCGTTTAAGGTGCCCGCCATCGACGCAACCTTGGTGGTGCCGATCAGCGTCGCCGGCGCGTGGCTCGGGTACGCGCTGAAGATGGCGGGAATCTGTATCAGGCCGCCGCCGCCGGCGACCGCGTCGATCAGGCCGGCCAGCAAGGCGGCGGCAAACAGGAAGGCAAACTCCATTCGAATTTCCGGGAAAAAAGCGGGGAAGCGGGAAAGCAGGAAAGCGGAAAAGGAAAGCGCAGGCCGCGGCCGGGGGATCGGCAGTCCAGGGGCGCCACCGAGACCGGAACGGTCGAGGGCTGCGGTCGGATCAGGCCAGTTGCTTGGCGGCCGGGGCCAGGTCGCGGTGCCACAGGCCGCACGGCAGCCGGCTCAGCCCACCGCCCGGATCACGGTCCGGATCGCCGTCCGGATCGCCGTCCGGATCACCGGCACCGGGCAGCCCCGGCGCCCACAGCAGATGGCGCACGCCATGCGCGCGGCACCAGTCGGCGAGCCAGTCCCGGCAAGAAGCGAGGATTGCACCACTTTCGTGCGCACCGGGCAAGCACCAGGCTTCGGCCGCCAGCGCCGCCAGGCCGCCCAGATCGAGGCGCGGCACCAGCTGGACCGGCAGGCAGCCGACCAGCGCGCCGTCGCGCGACGCCAGCAGGCACAGGCCAAGCTCGGGCCGCTGCAGCAGCCGCTCGAGCATCGCGGCGCGGCCCCGCTGCAGCAGCACCGGCGCCGGCGCGCACGCCTGCAGCCAGTCCGCCAGCATTGGCTGGTCGGCCGGAAAAGCCTGTCGAATCAGATAGTTGGGAGTTGGCGCGAGGACGCCGGAAGGGCCGGAACGGCCGCAAGTGGCTGAAGAGGTGGGGTCGGACGGAGACGGCATGGCGGTCGCGGGCAAGGCGCGCATTGTCTCACGGAGCACGGCACAAATTAAAAAGGGCGTTGCCGAGGATCACCCGTCAACGCCCTTTCCTTATTTAACGCTGCTTCCTCACGGAATGCTCATCGTGGGTGCGCGCCTGTCGTCTCCTCGCTTCCGCCTCCATTTAACCTGCGAAAACCGTGACTGCAATGTAACGAAGCGGTGCGTATCGAACAAGCTAGAAAAAACCCTAGCCCTAAAAACGGGCATGTATCCCGGCGGCCACTCCCCAATTCGGCCGCCCTGCCCCGCCGGGACGGCGGCGATGCCGCTAATGGCGGCCGCGCGAGAACAGCGCCTGCAGCTCGCCCATGATGCCGCGGCGGAACAGCAGCACGCAGATCACGAAGATCACGCCGGTCACCATCGTCACCGACTCGCCCAGCGAGTTGAACCATTCGACGCCGGTGGCCGAGGCCAGGAAGCTGCCGATGTCGCCCAGCTTGTTCTCCAGCGCGACGATCACGAAGGCGCCGACGATCGGACCCGACAGCGTGCCGAGGCCGCCGACCAGCGTCATCAGGATCACCGTGCCGGACATCGACCAGTGCACGTCGGTCAGCGTCTCGAAGCCCAGCACCAGCGCCTTGATCGCGCCGGCCAGCCCCGACAGCGCCGCCGACAGCACGAAAGCCATCAGCTTGAAGCGGTCGGTGTCGTAGCCCAGCGAGATCGCGCGCGGCTCGTTCTCCTTGATCGCCTTCAGGATCTGGCCGAACGGCGAATGCACGGTACGGACGATCAGCGCGAAGGCCAGCACCAGGATCAGCAGCGCGACGTAGTACAGCGTCAGGTCGTCCGACAGCGACAGCACGCCGAACAGCTTGCCGCGCGGAATGCCCTGCAGCCCGTCCTCGCCGCCGGTGAACGGCGCCTGCAGGCAGAAGAAGAACAGCATCTGCGCCAGCGCCAGCGTGATCATCGAGAAATAGATGCCCTGGCGCCGGATCGCCAGCGCGCCGACCACATAGCCGATCGCCGCGCCGGCCAGCGTGCCGAGCACCAGCCCGACTTCCGGCGTCACGCCCCACACCTTCATCGCATGGCCCGCCACATAGCCGGCGCCGCCGAAGAAGGCCGCGTGGCCGAACGACAGCAGGCCGGTGTAGCCGATCAGCAGATTGAACGCGCAGGCAAACAGCGCGAAGCACAGCACCTTCAGCACGAACACCGGATAGGCGCCGGCCATCGGCGCGGCGATCAGCGCGGCCAGCAGCAGGCCATAGAACAGCAGCGGCACGGTACGCGGCACGCCGCCGCGCGCCGCGCCGGCCTGCGCCGGCGTCGAGGCTTGCGTGCCCTGGGGTCCCTGTGCGCGCGATGCGCTTTGTCCGTCCATCACTTCTCCCTCCCGAACAGCCCGGCCGGCCGCAGCAGCAATACGATCACCATGATCAGGAACACCACGGTCGACGACGCTTCCGGATAGAACACCTTGGTCAGCCCCTCGATCACGCCCAGCCCGAGGCCGGTGACGATCGAACCGAGGATCGAGCCCATGCCGCCGATCACGACCACCGCGAACACCACGATGATCAGGTTCTGCCCCATCAGCGGCGAGATCTGGATCACCGGCGCGGCCAGCACGCCGGCGAAGGCGGCCAGCGCGACGCCAAAGCCGTAGGTCAGCGTGACCATCAGC
Source organism: Cupriavidus sp. HPC(L) (assembly GCF_000307735.3). Lineage (NCBI taxonomy): Bacteria > Pseudomonadati > Pseudomonadota > Betaproteobacteria > Burkholderiales > Burkholderiaceae > Cupriavidus > Cupriavidus sp. HPC(L). The sequence continues at coordinate 28,677 of NZ_AMPR02000157.1, forward strand.
GGCACGTTGACGCCGAAGGCCTCGACCAGCTTCGGGTTCTCGGTGCCGGCGCGCAGATAGGCGCCGAGCTTGGTCTTCTCGATCATGTACCAGGTCGCCAGGCACACCGCCAGCGAGGCCACGACGACCCAGGCGCGGTAGTTCGGCAGGATCATGAAGCCGAGGTCAGTCGCGCCCGACAGCAGTTCCGGCGTCGAATACGGCAGGCCCGAGACGCCGTAGATCGAGCGGAACACGCCCTCGATCACCAGCGTGATGCCCAGCGTCAGCAGCAGGCCATAGATATGGTCCAGCTTGTAGATCCAGCGCAGCATCGTCTTCTCGATGACCACGCCGAGCACGCCGACCACGACCGGAGCGAGCAGCAGCATCACCCAGTAGTTGAGCCCGGCGTACTCCATGCCCATCCAGGCCAGCACCGCGCCGAGCATGAACAGCGCGCCGTGCGCGAAATTGATGACGTTGAGCAGGCCGAAGATCACCGCCAGGCCAAGGCTCAACATCGCATAGAACGCCCCGTTGACCAGCCCGAGCAGCAGCTGGGACAACATGGCGGGCAAGGGAATACCGAAGATGTCCATCGCAGGCTTCAGCTATGCGGCGCCGCGGGCCCGTTCCGCGCCGGCCCGCCCTCCATCGAGGAAGGCATGGGCCAGCGGCAGCGAACGCGCACGCGGCGCCGGTCGTTCATCGGGCCGCGGCGATGCGCAACGCGCGCAACGCCGGGCCGCCTTCGCTTACTTCTTCAGCAGCGCGCACTTCGACTCGGCGGGCGTCGTGAAGGCCTGGTCGCCCGGGATCGTCGCCACGACCTTCAGGTAGTCCCACGGCTTCTTCGACTCGGCCGGGCTCTTGACCTGCATCAGGTACATGTCGTGGATGGCGCGGCCATCGGCACGGATATAGCCCTTGGTGTAGAAGTCGTCGATCTTCGCCTTCTTCAGCTCGGCCATCACCTTGTCCGGATCGTCGGTCTTGGCCGCCTCGACCGCCTTCAGGTAGGTACGCACCGCGGAGTAGTCGGCCGCCTGCAGGCTGCTCGGCATCTTCTTGTTCTTGGCGAAGAAGCGGTTGGCGAACTTGCGGGTCTCGTCGTTCATGTCCCAGTACCAGCTGTCGGTCATCAACAGCCCTTCGGTGTTCTTCAGTCCGAGGCTGTGCACATCGTTGATGAACATCAGCAGGCCTGCGATCTTCATGTTCTTGGTGATGCCGAATTCCTTGGCCGCCTTGATCGAGTTGATCGTGTCGCCACCGGCGTTGGCCAGGCCCAGGATCTGCGCCTTCGACGACTGCGCCTGCAGCAGGAACGACGAGAAGTCCGACGCCGACAGCGGGTGGCGCACCGAGCCGACCACCGTGCCGCCATTGGCCTTGACCACCGCCGAGGTGTCGTTCTCCAGCGAATGGCCGAAGGCGTAGTCAGCGGTCAGGAAGAACCACGACTTGCCGCCCTGCTTGACCACCGCGCTGCCGGTGCCCTTGGCCAGCGCCACCGTGTCGTAGGCGTAGTGCACGGTGTACGGCGAGCACTCTTCGTTGGTCAGGCGGGCCGTGCCCGCGCCGATGTTGATGTAGACCTTCTTCTTTTCCTGCGCGACCTTGTTCATCGCCAGCGCGGTACCGGAGTTGGTGCCGCCCAGCAGCATGTCCAGGCCCTGCTGGTCCATCCATTCGCGCGCCTTCGACGCGGCGATATCGGCCTTGTTCTGGTGGTCGGCCGACAGCAGCTCGATCGGCTTGCCGAGCACCTTGCCGCCGGCGTCCTCGATCGCCATCTTGACGGCCTCGACGCCCGACTTGCCGTCGATGTCGGCGTACAAGCTCGACATGTCGGTGATGAAGCCGATCTTGACCGAATCACCCGATACCTGCGCGGAGGCCGCTCCGGCCGCCATGCCCGTCACCAAGGCCGCCATCGCGGCTGCGAGCCGTTTGATCTTCATTGCTTGTCTCCTGTGTTTCGGCGGCCTCGCGCCGCCCGTTCCTACACCGTACCTGCGACCCCTGACTGCGGTCATGCGTGCGACCCCGAAGGATCAGACCCCAAGCAGTTCGTGCAACACCGGCATCTTCTGTTCGAGCTCGCCGGCGCCGAAGCGCTCGACGATGGTGCCGTGCTCCATCACATAGAAGCGGTCCGCCAGCGGCGCGGCGAAGCGGAAGTTCTGCTCCACCATCACCACCGTGTACCCCTTCTGCTTCAGCATCCGGATCATGCGGGCCAGCGCCTGCACGATCACCGGTGCCAGTCCTTCCGAAATCTCGTCGAGCAGCAGCAGGTTGGCGCCGGTGCGCAGGATGCGGCCGACCGCCAGCATCTGCTGCTCGCCGCCCGACAGGCGCGTGCCCTGGCTCTGCCGGCGCTCGGCCAGATTCGGGAACATCTCGTAGATCTCGGCCTCGCTCATGCCCTGCTTGGCGCCGTTGCCCTTGAGCTGCGGCGGCAGCAGCAGGTTCTCCTCGCAGGACAGGCTGGCGAAGATGCCGCGCTCCTCGGGGCAGTAGCCGATGCCGTAATGCGCGATCTTGTGCGTCGGCAGATGGATCGTCTCGTGGCCGTCGATCCTGATCGAGCCCTTGCGCGTGCCGGTCAGGCCCATGATCGCGCGCAGCGTGGTGGTGCGGCCGGCGCCGTTGCGGCCCAGCAGCGTGACCACCTCGCCGCGGTTCACGGTCAGGTCGACCCCGTGCAGGATGTGCGATTCGCCGTACCACGCCTGCAGGCCGCGGATCTCGAGGGCGGGGGTATTGTCGGTTGCCATGTCTTCGTTCCCGCTTGCTCTCAGTGCGCGCCCTGCAGCTCGGCGTCGGCCGTGCCCATGTAGGCTTCCATCACGCGCGGATCCTTCGAGACCTGCTCGTATGGCCCTTCGGCCAGGATCGCGCCCCGCTGCAGCACGGTGATCGTGTCCGCGATCGACGACACCACGTTCATGTTGTGTTCGACCATCAGGATCGTGCGCCCCGCCGAGACCTTCTTGATCAGTTGCGTGACGCGGTCGACGTCCTCGTGGCCCATGCCCTGGGTCGGCTCGTCGAGCAGCATCAGCTCCGGTTCCATCGCCAGCGTGGTGGCGATCTCCAGCGCGCGCTTGCGGCCGTACGGCAGGTTGACGGTCACGGTGTCGGCGAACTCGGTCAGGCCGACCTGCTCGAGCAGCGCCATCGCCTCGTCGTCGAGCACCGACAGCGTGCGTTCGCTGCGCCAGAAGTGGAAATGCGTGCCGAGCTTGCGCTGCAGCCCGATGCGCACGTTCTCGCGCACGGTCAGGTGCGGAAACACCGCCGAGATCTGGAACGAACGGATCACGCCGCGGCGCGCGATCTGCGCGGGCTTCTCGCCGGTGATGTCGGTGCCGTTGAACAGGATGGTGCCGGTGGTCGGCACCAGGAATTTCGTCAGCAGATTGAAGCAGGTCGTCTTGCCCGCTCCGTTGGGGCCAATCAGCGCATGGATGGACCCGCGCCTGACCCGCAGATTGACGTCGCTGACCGCGGTGAACCCCTTGAACTCCTTGGTGAGGTTGCGCGTCTCCAGGATGGTTTCCTGCTGGTTCATGTCTCCTGCCCGTCCTCGTTCGGCGCGACGCATGGCTTCTGGCCCGTCGTGCCCGGATTCGACCCGCGACCCCTGCCGGCGCTGCGCGATGGCGGCGCGCGTGGGGATCGCCTTGTCTGCAATGTCTTATTTATGTGTGCGGCAGCGCGCTGGGTGGCAGCGGCGGCGCGGTCGGATGCAAGCGCGCAAGCCCGCGCGGATGTGAGCGCGGCATCACGACTGTCCGGCGTCTATTGTGGGCACCTGTTGCGTCGCAAAACATCCGGGTTTGCACTGAGCCTGAAACATGAACCAGCTGTCATGTTTGTCAGGCAGTGCGGACGTGTCGCCGGGGAGAACTGCCAAAGGGAAGCGGTAAGGCGCCGCACGTGGCGGCGCCGACCGTCATGCTGCGCCGGCGTGTCAGCCGCGCGCGCCGCTGCGCCAGTCCTCGCGGATCATGTCGCTGGCGCGCTCGGCGATCATGATCGTCGGCGAGTTGGTATTGCCCGAGGTGATCAGCGGCATCACCGAGGCGTCGACCACGCGCAGGCCCTGCACACCGATCACCCGCAGGCGCTGGTCCACCACCGCCTGCGGATCGTCGGCCTTGCCCATGCGGCAGGTGCCGACCGGGTGGAAGATCGTCGTGCCGATATCGCCGGCCGCGCGCGCCAGCGACTCGTCGTCCTCGACATGCGGGCCCGGCAGCCATTCCTGCGGCCGGTACGGTGCCAGCGCCGGCGCGGCGACGATGCGGCGGGTCAGCCGAAGCGAGTCCGCCGCGACCTTGCGGTCCTCGTCGGTCGACAGGTAGTTGGGCGCGATCACCGGCGCCTGGCGGAAGTCCGGGCTGTCGATATGCACGCTGCCGCGCGAGGTCGGCCGCAGATTGCAGACGCTGGCGGTGAAGGCGTTGAAGGTGTGCAGCGGCTCGCCGAACTTGTCGAGCGACAGCGGTTGCACGTGGTACTCGACATTGGGCCGCGCCTGGTCCGGATCCGAGCGCGCGAACGCGCCGAGCTGCGACGGCGCCATGCTCATCGGCCCGCTCTGGTTCCATGCATATTGCAGCCCGATGCCGAGCTTGCCCCACCAGTTGCCGACGCGCGTGTTCAGCGTGCGCACGCCCTCGACCTTGACGATCATGCGCAGTTGCAGATGGTCCTGCAGGTTCTCGCCGACGCCGGGCAGCGCCTGCCGCACGGCGATACCGAGCGCCTGCAGCCGCTCGGGCTGGCCGATGCCGGACAGCTCGAGCAGCTGCGGCGTGTTGACCGCGCCCGCGGCGAGGATCACCTCGCGCCGCGCCGCCACCGTATGGGGCTGTCCGCCGCCGACATAGTGCAGGCCGCTGCAGCGGCGTCCGTCGAAGGTCAGCTCGCTGACCTGCGCGCCGGTGACGATGGTCAGGTTCGGCCGTTCGGAGGCGCGCCGCAGGAAGGCCTTCGACGTGTTCCAGCGGATGCCGCGGCGCTGGTTGACCTCGAAGTAGCCGACGCCGAAGTTGTCGCCGCGGTTGAAGTCGTCGGTGCGCGGAATGCCGGTCTGCTCGGCCGCGTCGATGAAGCGCTCCAGGATGTCCCAGCGCAGGCGCTGCGGCTCGACGCGCCATTCGCCGCCGGCGCCGTGAAAGTCGTTGGCGCCGCGATGATGGTCCTCGCTGCGCTTGAACAGCGGCAGCACGTTGTCCCAGCGCCAGCCGTCGTCGCCGGTGATGCGGGCCCACTCGTCGTAGTCCTCGCGCTGCCCGCGCATGTAGATCATGCCGTTGATCGACGAGCAGCCGCCCAGCACGCGGCCGCGCGGATAGATCAGCGAGCGCCCGTTCAGTCCGGGCTCGGCGACGGTGCGGTACATCCAGTCGGTGCGCGGATTGCCGATGCAGTACAGGTAGCCCACCGGAATATGGATCCAGTGGTAGTCGTCCTTGCCGCCCGCCTCGAGCAGCAGCACGCTGACGTCGGCGTCCTGCGTCAGCCGGTTGGCCAGCACGCAGCCCGCGGTGCCGCCGCCGACGATGATGTAGTCGTAGGTCTCCATGCTCTTCTTCTGGTAGGAAAGTCGATCAAGATGCGGTCGTCCGCCGCGGGAGGACGGCCGGCAAGCCGAGGCATTGTGCGTGGTGCGTCGTGCGTCGTGCGTCGTGCGTTTTGCGTGGTGCGTGGTGCGTGGTGCCTCGTGTCTTCGGTGCCGGGCGTCCGGTGCGGGATCGATACCGGCGATCGCGTCGTCGTGCGCTTCAGCGGTCCGCGTCCGCCACCGGCTGCAGATGGCGGCGCAGCCAGTCGCTCAGCGCGTCGAGCACCTCGGTCCGCAGCGCCGCCTGCTCGTTGAAGATCTCGTGGTAGGCGTGCTCGAACCAGACGCATTCGCGCAGGTCGGCCGGCGCATTGTCGCAGAAGCGCCGGCTGCCCGCCGGATCGACCACGCGATCGGCCCCCGCCACCAGCAGCAGCGTCGGCGCCTCGAGCAGCGGCGCATCGGCCTGCGCGCGTTCGATGCCGAGCATCATGCTGTGCAGGATGCCGGCCGTCAGCGTGCGCTGCACCAGCGGATCGCTGCGATAGCTGGCGACTTCGGCGGGATCGTGGCTGAGGTCGGACGGACGGATCGGACTGGGTACGCGCAGGTTCGGCGCCAGCGTCAGCAGCATCCGCTGCAGCGTCAGCATCGCGCCGTCGATGCGCAGCGCCAGTGCGGGCGAAGACAGCACCAGCGCGCGCACCGGCCGCACGCGCGAGGTCGCCAGCCGCGCGGCGACCAGCCCGCCCATGCTGTGGCCGAGCACGATCGGCAGTTCGGGCCAACGCTGCACCGCGCCGTCGTAGATCTCCACCAGGTCCTCGAGGAACACATCGGGCCGCTCGGCCACCATGCGCGCGCCGCCGCTCGCCCCGTGGCCGCGCTGGTCGTAGGCCAGCACGCGCAGACCCAGCGCGCACAGCCGCGCCGCCACGTGCGCGTAGCGCCCGCAGTGCTCGGCCAGCCCGTGCACCAGCAGCAGCGTGCCCGACGGTTCGGGCCACAGCCGCGAATCGGGCAGCCAGGTGCGCAGCAGCAGCTCGGTGCCGTCGCGCATCCGCTGGCGGCTTTCGGCCGGCGCGATGGCGGTGGCCTGGAATGCATCCATGCGATCGCTCTCCTTCCCGGCACGCGGCGCGGCCGCGCGCAGGTCAGCGTTCAAGAGTGGCAGGCGTGGCCCGCATTGCCGTTGGGCGCCTTGCCGTCTGGCGCATCGCCGGAGCACGGCGCGCGCCCGGGCTCGGCGAAGTCGGCCAGGATCGGGCAGTCCGGCCGCTCGTCGCCGCTGCACGCCTCGGCCAGCGAGCGCAGCGTGTCGCGCATCGCCACCAGTTCCGCGATGCGCGTTTCCAGTTCGGCGACATGGCGCAGCGTCAGCGCCTTGACGTCCGCGCTGGCGCGCCCGCGGTCCTGCCACAGCAGCAGCAGGTTGCGGATCTCGTCCAGCGAGAACCCGAGATTACGGGCGCGCCGTACGAAGCGCAAGGTATGCAGCGCGCGCTCGTCGTAGCGCCGATAGCCCCCTTCGCTGCGCGGCGGCACGGGCAGCAGCCCGATCGATTCGTAGTGCCGGATCATCTTGGCGGACACGCCCGAGGCGGCCGCCGCTTCGCCGATATTCATCGCCTTGCTTCCTCCATGTTTCAGCGCTGCGCTGCCGGCTGGCCTGCTGCCTGCGTGCCGGCCGACAGCGTGCCCGCTTCGGGCCGCCAGCGCCGCAGCAGCAGTGCGTTGCCGACCACGCTGACGCTCGAGAAGGCCATCGCCGCGCCCGCCACCACCGGGCTGAGCAGGCCGGCCGCCGCCAGCGGGATGCCGATCACGTTGTAGATGAAGGCCCAGAACAGGTTCTGCCGGATCTTGCGCACGGTCCGGTGCGACATCGCCAGCGCATCGGCAACCAGGCCCGGATCGCCGCGCATCAGCGTGATGCCGGCCGCGTGCATCGCCACGTCGGTACCGGTGGACATCGCGATGCCGACGTCGGCCGCGGCCAGCGCCGGCGCATCGTTGACGCCGTCGCCGACCATCGCGACCACCGCGCCGCCGCGCTTGAGCGCCGCCACGCGCGCGGCCTTGTCCTCGGGCAGCACCTCGGCCTGCACGTCGTCGATGCCGAGCGCGTCGGCGACCTGCGCCGCGGCGCCCTGGCTGTCGCCGGACAGCATCACGGTACGCACGCCGGCCGCATGCAGGCGCGCCACCGCTTCGCGCGCGCCCGGCTTGATCGCATCGCCGAACGCGACCAGCCCTTCGACGCGGCGCGCATCGATCGCGATCAGCCACGACACCGTGCGGCCGGCCTGGCGCAGCGCATCGGCTTCACGCTGCAGCGCGGCGCCTTCGTCCAGCGACGCGCCCAGTTCCTTGCGCAGCCGCTCGCTGCCAAGGGCCCAGGCGACGCCGTCGATGCGCCCGCTGATGCCGCGGCCCGGCAGCGCGCGCAGTTCGCTGGCAACCGGCACCGTCAACTCGCGCTGCTCGGCGGCGTGCAGCACCGCACGGGCCAGCGGATGTTCGCTGCCGGCCTGCAGCGCGGCCAGCCGCTGCAGCAGCAGCGACGAGCCGTCGCCCGCCGTTGCGTCGGCCGTTGCATCGGCCGATACCAGCGCCACGACTTCCGGCTGTCCGACGGTCAGCGTGCCGGTCTTGTCGAACGCGACCACATTGACGCGATGCGCGGTCTCCAGCGCCTCGGCGTCCTTGACCAGGATGCCGGCGCGCGCGCCCGCGCCGGTGCCGGCGATGATCGCGGTCGGCGTGGCCAGGCCCAGCGCGCACGGGCACGCGATCACCAGCACCGCCACCGCGTTCAGCAACGCCGACTGCCAGTCGCCCAGCGCCAACCCCCAGCCCAGCAGCGTGACCAGCGCGATCGCCAGCACCACCGGCACGAACACCGCGCTGACGCGGTCGACCAGGCGCTGGATCGGTGCCTTGGCCGCCTGCGCATGCTCGACCATGCGGATGATCCGGGCCAGCACCGTTTCCGCGCCGACCGCGGCGGTACGCAGCACCAGCCGGCCCTCGCCGTTGATGGCGCCGCCGGTCACGCGGTCGTCGACATGCTTGGGCACCGGCAGGCTTTCGCCGGTCAGCATCGATTCGTCGGCATGGCTGTCGCCGTCGATCACCACGCCGTCGACCGGAATGCGCTCGCCCGGCAGCACGATCACTTCGTCGCCGACGCGTACCTGCGCCAGCGGCACCGTGGTGTCGACGCCGTCGCGGCGCACGCGCGCGGTATCCGGCCGCAGCGCGGCCAGCGCGCGGATCGCGTCCGCGGTCTGCCGCTTGGCGCGGACCTCGAGCCATTTGCCGAGCCGGACCAGCGTGATCACCACCGCCGCGCTTTCGAAATACAGATGCGGGTGGCCCTCGCCATGGGCGGCGGCACCGCGCCAGATCAGCCACAGCGACAGGCCGTAGGCCGCCGAGGTGCCGAGCGCGACCAGCAGATCCATATTGCCGGTGCCGGCGCGCGCCGCCTTCCAGCCCGCGCGATAGAAACGCCAGCCGAACACGAACTGCACCGGCGTGGCCAGCAGCCATTGCCACAGCGCCGGCACGTT
>NZ_AMPR02000156.1:0-7293 GCF_000307735.3 Cupriavidus sp. HPC(L)
TGGCAGCCGCATCGCGCCTGTGCGGCCGCCTTCGCGGACCGGATGGTGGCGCTGCTGATGCCGCGGCTCGATGACGGCGCGCGCGCCGAGGCGAAGGTGCGCTTCGCCATGCAGGCCGCGTTCGGCATGCTGGTCGATGCGTTGTTGCACGACCCGCTGCCGTTGCGGCTGGACGACGACGAACTGCCCGTGCAGATGGCGCGGCTGATTGGCGGCTATCTGGCGCCAAGGTGCGATTGAATCGGCGCGATGGAATGCGGCAGCGCGCCGCCGAGCCGATCGCGGGAACCACACGAACATGACCACGAGGAGACCAGCATGAACCCACGCAGCAAGGCGTCCACCGGCAAGGCGGGCCAACGCAGGACCGCGATGCGCGCCGCCGCCCTGGCAATGCTGTCGCTGGCCGCCTTGCCGCTGCATGCGCAGCAACCCTACCCCAGCAAGCCGATCCGCATCGTCGTGCCCTATCCGGCCGGCGGCTCGACCGACACGCTGGCCCGCACGCTGGGCGACACGCTGAGCCAGCGGCTGGGCCAACCGGTCGTGGTCGAGAACAAGGGCGGCGCGGGCGGCATCATCGGCACCGACCATGTCGCCAAGTCCGCGCCCGACGGCTACACGCTGCTGATGACGGTGCCCGGCCCGATCACGGCCAATCTGGCGCTGTACAAGAAGCTGCCCTACGATCCGCGCACCGATCTGCAGCCGGTCTCCGATATCGCCACGATGCGTACCGTGCTGGTGGTCAACAGCACGCTGCCGGTCAAGAGCGTCGACGAATTGTTCGCCTACGCGAAGGCGCATCCCGGCGCCCTGCGGATGGGCTCGTGGGGACCGGGCACGCAGCCGCATACGATCCAGTCGTATCTGGCCAAGACCAAGGGGCTCGATATCCTGCACGTGCCCTACCGCGGTGAAGGACCGATGGTGTCGGACCTGCTGGCGGGGCAGGTCAATATGACGATCGGCTCGGTGACCGCGCTGAAGCAGCATATCGCCACCGGCAAGCTGCGGGCGCTGGCCGTAATCGGCACGCGGCGGGCCGTCGGCCTGCCCGATGTGCCGACGTTCGCCGAGGCGGGTTATCGCGATGCCGCCTACGAGATCGTCGGGCCGACCACGCTGCTCGCCCCGGCGAAGACGCCGCCGGCCATCGTCGAGCGGCTTGGGCGCGAGGTCAGCGCGCTGGTCCGCAGCGGCCCGGTGGCACGCCGGATCGACGAGATGGGCGCCGAGCCGGTCGGCAATCTGCCGGCCGAGGCGAGCAGCGCCTATCGGGCCTATCTGCCGGTGGTGCTGAAGCTGACCGCCGATACCGGCGTCACGCTCGATTGATCGGGGACGACCTTGATGGGGGACGACCGCAGCTCCAGCGTCAACTCCCATGGCAGTTCGCCAAACTTGGCGAAGATCGCGGGATCATACTTGGCAAACATCGCGCGATATCGGTCCGCCAGCTTCAGCAGCACGTCTTCGCACGACTCGGGCAGCGTTCTGGCCAGGCGCTGGCACTGGTGCCTGGCCAGCCTCCGGATACAGTGATCCAGCACGATGTCGGTGCTCTGCTCGCCGGAGTTTCCCCAATACTGGTCGACGTCCTTCAACAACAACTCGGCGAGGGCGTCATTGGTGTCGGAAATGTCCTCGTTTTGCGCGGTCGCGCAATTCAGCGCGTTGACGATCGCCGCCATCAGTTCGCGTCGCCGTTGCGGATCGGACAGCGAGACCACCGTCCACAGCAGATTGCCGTCATGCTGATGCAGCGGCTTGAGCGCGGCCCGGCGGGTGGCGCCGTCGACCAGCGCGTCGGGCGGCAGCACGAAGCCAGCGCCTGTCAGGTCCGCCCCGGACAGCGTCGCGCCGGCCAACGCCATCGCGTAAAGCGTCTGGCCACGCAGGTCCGCACCGCTGAGCGAGGCGTTTTGCAGCCGGGTGCCGGCGAGCTGGGCGCCGGACAGCCTGGCGCCGTCCAGCCTGGCACGACGCAGATCGGCCAGCCGCAGATCGGCATCGCGCAGGTCCGCGCTGCGCAGGTCCGCCTCGACGGCGTCGCAACGGACCAGCACCGCGCCGCGCAGGTCGGCACCGCCCAGATCGAGCGGCCCCAGGTTGCTGTCGCGCAGGTTGCGCGCACGCAGGTCGGAACCCGGACCGAACAAACGCTGCGCGACTTCGGGGCACAGTCGACGCAGCTCGGTGTCAGGCGGCATGGGCGGCCGGCTGTGCGACGCCTCGCCGGTGCGCTCCGATGCGCCATCGGGTTCGGCCTGGGGCCGCTGAGCGTAACGCAGCAGTTGGGCGCGGCGCCGGCGCCCGGCCTGGCGGCTCTCTGCCGACAGGCCGTCATGATCGAGAGCCGGCGGCAGCCAGCCCTTGATGTAGAGCGGGACCACGCGCGGCCGCGCGCAATCCCGGCTGCCGTCGGCGCTGCCGCCCTTGCCTCCTTCGTTGCCGCCATCGGTCTCGACGCGCAGCGCCCAATGCTTGACGAAGCGGCGCACCCGCGATTCCCACAGCACCGCGTCGCCGCCCAGGCGCAGGCACCGCATCAACCGCGCGAAGCGCTGGCGGTGTGTCATCTGCCACAGCGGAGCGGTCTTGATCTTCCAGCCGGAATCCGATCGGCACAGGCGAAACCGATGGCCCTGTACCTCGATCAGTTCGCCACGCACGAGCGCCGCGCTGATCGCCGGTCCGCCATGCGGCGATTCCAGTGCCGCGCTGAAGGCGGTGCAGTCGGGATACGCCAAGGTGTGATACGTACGCATCGTCATGACCTCTTGATGTCGTGATGCTGATGTCGGGGTGCTGATGTCTGGATTGCCTGAGGAATGCCCGCCGGCGGGCAGGCGCCAAGGTAACCGCGTATGGCGACGCCATTTGCGTAACATGCCAGCGGCTTTCGAAAATTTGCGACGCGCAAGGCGCGCCGGCCGCGACAATGCAGCGCGGCCATGACCGGTATGCAGCGTGTCACGCTTGCTTGGCCGGCACTCGGACCGCGCCCTACAATCGAGCGCGACGGCCATCGCTTGCCCCTCTCCCAACCTTCCGCTCTCCCTCTATGGCAACGCTATTTCTCGTGCGCCACGGCCAGGCCTCCTTCGGCGCTGCCAATTACGACTGCCTGTCGGCACAGGGCCGGCAGCAATCGCGCTGGCTCGGCGAATATTTCGTCGAGCGCGGGGTGCGCTTTCGCCGCGTGATCGCCGGCTCGCTGGTGCGCCAGCAGGACACCGCCAGCGAGATCCTGGCGGCGATGGGCGAGGCCGGTGCCGGGCTGACGCTCGAAACCCATCCGGGCTTCAACGAGTACGACGGCGAGGCGCTGTATTGCGCCCACACCGGCGGCGCCGACCATCGCGCGCATCAGAACGGCGACTACGCGGACTACTGGCGCACCTTCCGCGCGGCGTTCGCGGCCTGGACCGCCGGCACGCTGACCGGCATGCCCGAGAGCTGGGACGAATTCGGCAAACGCATCGCCGCCGGGCTGGCGCACGGCGCCGAGGGTTCGGCGCGCGAGGATGCGATCCTGGTGGTCAGTTCGGGCGGCGCAATCGGCCGCGCGGTGGCCGACATGCTGCACGCACCGGCGCAGACCGCGATCGAACTGAACCTGCAGTTCCGCAACACCGCCTTCTGCGAAATCATCTGCGGCCGCAATACGCAGCGGCTGCTCAGCTTCAACAACGTGCCGCATCTGGAGCGCGCGGACCGGCGCGGCGCGATCACCTTCGCCTGAGCGAGCCGGCGCCGGGCGCCGGCATCGCCATCGACGTTTCCCGCATCGACCGACCACCTCGGAGCCCTCATGAACCCCTCACCGTTCGAAACGCTGCGCTACGCCGTCGCCGACGGCATCGCGACCATCACGCTACACCGGCCGGAACAGATGAATACGTTCAATGCGCAGATGATGCAGGAGCTGATCGCCGCCTTCGACGCGACCGACGCCGACGATGCGGTGCGTGCGGTCGTGGTGACGGGCGCGGGGCGCGCGTTCTGCGCCGGTGCCGATCTATCGTCGGGCGGCTCGACCTTCGATTTCGAGAAGCGCTATGGCGCGCCGGCCGACACGCCGCACCGCGACGGCGGCGGGCGCGTCGCGCTGCGGATCTACCGCAGCCTGAAGCCGGTGATCGGGGCGATCAACGGCGCGGCGGTCGGCATCGGCGTGACGATGCAGCTGCCGATGGATATCCGGCTGGCGTCGACCGCGGCCAAGTTCGGTTTCGTGTTCTCGCGCCGCGGCATCACGCCGGAGGCCGCGTCGTCGTGGTTCCTGTCGCGCGTGGTCGGCATCTCGACCGCGCTGGAGTGGTGCTACACCGGCCGCGTGTTCCCGGCCCAGGAGGCGCTGGAGCGCGGCCTGGTGCGGTCGCTGCATGAACCGGACGACCTGCTGCCGGCAGCCTACGCGCTGGCGCGCGAGATCGCGGACAACGCCGCGCCGGTGTCGGTCGCGATCTCGCGGCAGATGATCTGGCGGATGGCCGGCGCCGCGCATCCGATGGAAGCGCACAAGCTCGACAGCCGCGCGATCCAGTCGCGCGGCCGCTCGCCGGACGCGAAGGAAGGCGTCGAGGCCTTCCTGCAGAAGCGGCCGGCCGCGTTCCCGCAGACCGTGTCGCGCGACATGCCGGACTTCTTCGACTGGCAGGGCGAGCCGCCCTTCGTTTGAGGACGGCCTTCGCCTGACGACTATTGCCGGCGCGCGTTGACCACCGCGTCGGCGACGTTGGCCGGCGCCTCGGCGTAGTGCTTGAACTCCATCGTGTAGGTTGCGCGGCCCTGGGTCAGCGACCGCAGCGAGGTCGAGTAGCCGAACATCTCCGCCAGCGGCACCTCGGCGCGCACCAGCTTGCCGCCGCCGCCCGCGATCTCGTCCATGCCGTGCACGATGCCGCGCCGCGACGACAGATCGCCCATCACGTTGCCGGTGAACTCCTCCGGCGTCTCGACCTCGACCGCCATCATCGGCTCGAGCAGCACCGGACGCGCGCGGCGCATGCCGTCCTTGAAGGCCATCGAGCCTGCCATCCGGTAGGCGTTCTCGTTCGAATCGACCTCGTGATACGAGCCGAACACCAGCGTGACCTTGACGTCCACCACCGGGAAGCCGGCCAGCACGCCGGCGTTCAGCGTCTCCTGGATGCCCTTGTCGACCGCCGGAATGAACTCGCGCGGAATCACGCCGCCCTTGATCGCATCGACGAATTCGTAGCCCTTGCCCTGCGGCTGCGGCTCCAGGTCGATCACCACGTGGCCGTACTGGCCACGGCCGCCGGACTGCTTGACGAACTTGCCCTCGACGCCCTTGATCGGCTGGCGGATCGTCTCGCGATAGGCGACCTGCGGCTTGCCGACGGTCGCTTCCACGCCGAACTCGCGCTTCATCCGGTCGACCAGGATTTCCAGGTGCAGCTCGCCCATGCCGGAGATGATGGTCTGGCCCGATTCCTCGTCGGTCTTGACGCGGAACGACGGGTCCTCCTGCGCCAGGCGGTTCAGCGCCACGCCCATCTTCTCCTGGTCCGCCTTGGTCTTGGGCTCGACCGCCTGCGAGATCACGGGCTCGGGGAAGGTCATCCGCTCGAGGATGATCACGTTGGCGGGGTCGCACAGCGTGTCGCCGGTGGTCGCCTCCTTCAGGCCCACGGCCGCGGCGATGTCGCCGGCGCGCACCTCCTTGATCTCGTTGCGCGTGTTCGCATGCATCTGCAGGATCCGGCCCAGGCGTTCGCGCTTGCCCTTGACCGGGTTGTAGACGGTATCGCCCGAATTGACCACGCCGGAGTAGACGCGGAAGAAGATCAGCTGGCCGACGAACGGGTCGGTCATGATCTTGAAGGCGAGCGCGGAGAACGGTTCGTCGTCGCTCGGGTGGCGCTCGGCATCGCGGTCGTCCTCGGTATGGCCGCGGATCGCCGGCACGTCGGCGGGCGACGGCAGATAGTCGACCACCGCGTCGAGCATTGCCTGCACGCCCTTGTTCTTGAAGGCGCTGCCGCACAGCATCGGCACGATCTCGTTGGCGATGGTGCGCTGGCGCAGGCCGGCCTTGATCTCGTCCTCGCTCAGGGCCTCGCCGCCCAGGTATTTCTCCAGCAGCGACTCGTTGGCCTCGGCCGCCGCCTCGACCATCCGCTCGCGCCACAGCTGCGCGGTATCGACCAGCTCGGCCGGGATCTCGCGGTATTCGAAGCGCACACCCTGGCTGGCCTCGTCCCAGACGATGGCCTGCATGCGCACCAGGTCGATGACGCCGAGGAAATGATCCTCGGCACCGATCGGAATCTGCACCGGCACGGCGGCGCCCTTCAGACGCTCGGCGATCTGCTCGCGCACGCGGAAGAAGTCCGCGCCGACGCGGTCCATCTTGTTGACGAAGGCCAGCCGCGGCACGCCGTATTTGTTCGCCTGGCGCCAGACCGTTTCCGATTGCGGCTGCACCCCGCCGACCGCGTCGTAGACCATCACGGCGCCGTCGAGCACGCGCATCGAGCGCTCGACCTCGATCGTGAAGTCGACGTGTCCGGGGGTGTCGATGATGTTGATCCGGTGCTCGGGATACTTGCCGGCCATGCCCTTCCAGAACACCGTGGTGGCGGCCGACGTGATGGTGATGCCGCGCTCCTGCTCCTGCTCCATCCAGTCCATGGTGGCGGCGCCCTCGTGCACCTCGCCGAGCTTGTGGCTGACGCCCGTGTAGAACAGGATGCGTTCGGTCGTGGTCGTCTTGCCGGCGTCGATATGCGCACTGATGCCGATGTTGCGATAGCGCTCGATGGGAGTTTTGCGGGCCACGACAATCTCCTGAGTTAGGGGCCTGAGTAGAACCTGAAGAAAAAGGGGTCGGAGAAAAGAGGGAAATTAGAGTAGCACTATCGGCGAACTTGCGTGCGACGCCGAATCGGCGCCCGGAGCGTCAGACGTTGACGGGTCGCCCCGCACTTGGGCATCGGTTACAGTGCGCCCATGACGGCCCTCCCAGCGGGGGCCGAGGACCGGTTTCGACGAGGCTCCCGCGACGATGAAACTGCGATGTCATCTGCCATGGCTGGCGCTGATCTGGCTCTGCGCGATCGGCGCCATGCCCCTCGCCGGTGCGGCCGCGCCATTGGGCAAGCCCGCCGCCCATCCCGCTGCCGGGACCTCGGCCTCGGAGGCCGCGGCCAGCGTGCCGCTGGCGCAATCGCTCGATCAGGTCATCGAGACACTGCAGAACGACCAGCAGCGCGCCGCGCTGGTCGGCCAGCTGCGCGCGGTCCGCGACGGGCTCGGGGC
>NZ_AMPR02000155.1:0-7298 GCF_000307735.3 Cupriavidus sp. HPC(L)
CGAGCGCGTCGGCGAAGCGCTGCTCGTCGGCCGGGTCGAACTGGGTCAGGAACAGGTCGGCGATCGTGGCCTGATAGACCTTCCACATCTTCTTGCGCAGCGCGCGGCCCTCGCGCGTGATCGTGACGAAGGCGGCGCGGCCGTCGTCCGCCGATCGCGTGCGCGTGACCAGGCCCTCGCTCTCGAGCCGATCGACCAGGCGCGTCAGGTTGTACCGCTCGATCGCCAGCGCATCGGCCAGCTCGTGCATGCGGCGAGCGCCGCCCGGGCCGCTCTCGAGGCCCCATAGCACGTCGTACCAGGCGTAGCTCGGCAGCCCGGCGTCGGCCAGCCGCCGTTCCACCTCGCGAATCATCAGCCGATGCGCTCGCACGAACGAGAACCAAAGGTCTGGTGCGTCCGTCGTCATGGTCATTCTCCGAATTCGTTGCAGTTGCAATTATGCCGGCGATCGCTACAATGCGCCAGATACGATTGCAATTGCAACGAATGACTACGAGTGCCGATGCAATCCGCTGCGCGGCACGCCCGCGATCCCACCTATCTGACTCGCACCTATCTGACCTGGAGCCACGCCATGCCAACCTCTTCCTTACTCCAAGACGTCGATCCGCTCGAAACGCGCGAATGGCTCGAATCGTTGCAGGCCGTCGTGCGGGTCGAGGGCCGGCCACGCGCTCACTATCTGATCGACCAGCTGCTCGACTTCGATGGTTCGATGCATGGCGACTTCCACGGCCGTGTCAATACGCCGTACGTCAACACGATCCCCGCCGAGCGCGAGTTGCCGTATCCGGGCGACGCTGTACTGGAGCGCGAATTGAATGCGCTGATCCGCTGGAACGCGATGGCGATGGTGCTGCGCGCCGGCAAGCATTCGAACGTGGGCGGGCATATCGCCACCTATGCCTCCGCGGCGGTGCTGTACGACGTCGGCTTCGATCATTTCTTCCGCGGCCGCACCGATACATTCGCCGGCGACATGGTCTATATCCAGGGCCATTCGGCGCCGGGCATTTATGCGCGCGCCTATCTGGAGGGCCGTATCGACGAAGCGCAGCTCGACAATTTCCGCAGGGAAGCGGGGCGCCGCGGCCTGTCGTCGTATCCGCATCCGCGCCTGATGCCGGACTTCTGGCAATTCCCCACCGTGTCGATGGGGCTCGGGCCCATCATGGCGGCCTATCAGGGCCGCTTTCTGCGCTATCTGGAAAATCGGGGCCTGCAGCAGCACCAGGGCCGCAAGGTCTGGGCCTTCCTCGGCGATGGGGAAATGGACCAGCCGGAGTCGCTGGCCGCGATCTCGATGGCGGGGCGCGAGAAGCTCGACAATCTGATCTTCGTCGTCAACTGCAATCTGCAACGGCTCGATGGCCCGGTGCGCGGCAACGCGAAGGTGATCCAGGAATTCGAGGCGCTCTATCGCGCCGCGGGCTGGAACGTCATCAAGGTGATCTGGGGCGGCGGGTGGGACCGGCTGCTGGCCAGGGACCATACCGGGCTGCTGCGCCAGCGGATGATGGAGTGCGTCGACGGCGAATACCAGACCTACAAGTCGCAGAACGGCGCCTATGTCCGCCAGCATTTCTTCGGCAAATATCCGGCACTGCTCGAGATGGTGGCCGACATGAGCGACGACGAGATCTGGGCGCTGTCGCGCGGGGGCCATGATCCGGTCAAGGTCTACAACGCCTATGCCGCCGCAGTGCGGCACACCGGTCAGCCAACCGTGATCCTCGCCAAGACCGTCAAGGGCTTCGGCATGGGCGAGGCCGGCGAGGGCCAGAACATCAATCACCAGCTCAAGAAGCTGAACGCGGACGCGGTACGGGCTTTCCGCGACCGCTTTGCGCTGGATCTGCCCGACGCGCGCCTCGACGAGATGCCGTACCTGAAGCCGGCGCCGGACAGCGAGGCGGCGCGCTATTTCGCGTCGAGGCGCCGGGCGCTGGGCGGCCATGTGCCGGCGCGCTCCGGCGATTGCGCGCCGTTGCCGGCGCCGCCGCTGTCGACCTTCGCGACGCAGCTGCAGGACTCCGGCGAGCGGGAGTATTCCACCACGATGGCCTTTGTGCGCATGCTTGGCGCGCTGCTGAAGGTGCCGGAGATCGGCAAGCGTATCGTGCCGATCGTGCCGGACGAGTCCCGCACGTTCGGCATGGAAGGGCTGTTCCGCCAGATCGGCATCTATTCGCATGTGGGGCAGCTGTACACGCCGCAGGACGCGGGCCAGCTCAGCTACTACAAGGAGAGCCGGGACGGCCAGATCTTGCAGGAAGGGCTGAACGAAGCCGGCGCGACCTCATCGTGGATCGCGGCCGGCACCTCGTACAGCAATCACGGCGTGATAACGGTGCCGTTCTACATCTTCTATTCGATGTTCGGCTTCCAGCGGATTGGCGATCTGGCGTGGGCCGCTGGCGATGCCCGCACGCGGGGCTTCCTGCTGGGCGCGACCTCCGGGCGCACGACGCTGATGGGCGAGGGACTGCAGCACGATGATGGGCACAGCCATGTGCTGTCGTCGGTGATCCCGTGCTGCGTGTCGTACGATCCCACCTTTGCCTACGAGCTGGCGGTGATCGTGCAGGACGGCATGCGCCGGATGTTCACCGAGCAGCAGGACATCTTCTACTACATCACTCTGCTCAACGAGAACTATCCCCATCCGGCGCTGCCGGCCGGGGCGGAGCAGGGCATCCTGAAGGGCTTCTATCGGCTGAAGGCAGTCGGCGAGGCCAGCCAGCGCATGCCGAGCGTGCAGCTGGCCGGCAGCGGCGCGATCCTGAACGAGGTGATTGCCGCCGCCGAGCTGCTGGCGGACGATTTCGGCATCGCCAGCGAGATCTGGAGCGCGACGAGCCTGACGGAGCTGCGCCGCGACGGATTGGCTGCCGAACGCTGGAACATGCTGCATCCGGGGAGCGAGCCGCGCGTGCCCTACGTCCAGCAATGCCTGGCCGGACACCAGGGCCCGCTCGTCGTGGCGACCGATTACATGAAGATCGTCGCCGACCAGATCCGGCCCTTCGTGACGGACCGCCGGCTGGTTGCGCTGGGCACCGACGGTTTCGGCCGTTCGGACACGCGTGAATCGTTGCGGCGCTTCTTCGAGGTCGATCGGCACTTCATCGCGGTCGCCGCGCTGAAGGCGCTGGCCGACGATGGTGCGTTGCCGGTCGCCAGGGTCGCCGAGGCCATCGCGCGCTACGGCATCGACGCGGACGGCGCGGACCCGGCCGCGGCTTGATCGAGTGGCAGGCACCGCGGGAACGCACGCTCCCGCGGGCCGCGCGGCTTACCAGCGGTGCTGGTACATCGCCGTCAGCGTGATGCCCGCCGCCGGCAGCCGGCTGGTATTGCTGCTGTTGCGCAGCAGCTGGCTGTACAAGGGGTAGTAGTCGCGATTGAGCAGGTTCTCGATGCCGATCGTGATCGTGTCCTTGCGCGTCAGCTGGTAGCGGCTGATCAGATCGAGCGTCGTATAGCTGCCGGTATCGCGCCGGCCGAAGCTGTTCTGGCCGTTCAGGCGATAGTCGCGCCCAGCGTAATAGCTGACCTGCAGGCGGTTGGTCCATTGGCTGATCGGCCGGTATTGCAGGTAGCCGGTCAGCTTCAGTGGCGGAATGCGGTAGCCCGTCATGTTCTGGAAGCTGCTGCTGCCTTGCGGCTGCTCGCGGCCGCGCATCCAGGTGAAGGTCCCGCCGACGCCCCATTTCTCGTCGTCGGTCAGATAGTCGGCCGCCGCCTCGACGCCGAAGATCCGTTCCTTGGTGCGGGTCAGGATCAGCCCGTTGTTGAAGCTCTGCACGTCGCCGAGCTTCGAGGTGGTGTAGAACACCGCCACGTTGGCCAGCGTGTTGCTGCCCAGCGCACCGCGCCAGCCGAGCTCGTAGTTGTTGGTCTTGACCGGCTCCAGGCTCGACGAGTTGATGTCGAACCCCGGCCGCGCATTGCGGATCTGCAGGCCGATGTCGGGCAGCTGGAAGCCCTGGCTGAAGGCGCCATAGAACTCCTGGCCCTTGACCGGCGCAAACGCGGCGCCGATGTTGAACAGCCAGGCGCCGTAGTCGACGGTGCCTCCCTTGACGCCGACCGGGTTGGCGACCTTCGACTGCGACAGCGGCACGAAGTCGTCGAAGCTGGCGCTGGCGCGCTCGTAGCGCGCGCCGCCTTCCATCGACCAGCGCTCGTCGAACTTGTGCTGCAGCTGGCCGAACACGCCGCCGCTGCGCGTGGTCAGCGGCGGCATATAGGTCAGCTCGCCGGTGCGCTGGAACACCAGGCCGCCGCTGGCGTCGTAGCGCGCGGCGTCGAACACGTCGAGCGGCATGTCGCTGCGTTCCTGGTTGTAGTCCGCGCCCCACAGCAGCTTGGTCTGCTTGCTGGTGCCCAGCGGCGTGCCGACGGTCAGCCGGCCGCCGAAGACGCTGCTGTTCTGGCTGATCTGGTCGACGTTACCGCCGCGCGTGGCCACCGCGCGCGCGTCGAACGGGGGAAAGCGCGTGAAATAGTCGCGATAGTAGAACTGCGTCGATACGGTGCTGCCGTAGAAGTCCTGGTGCTGGTAATCCAGGTTCAGCACCGTGTTGCGCAGCTCGTTCTGGTTTTCCAGCTGCAGGCCGCGAATCGCGCGCGCCGTGGCCGAACCCGGAGGCAGCCGTCCGACCGACGGGTCGGAGGCGTAGTCGGTGTTCTGCCTGGCGTGGTAGCGGCTCAGGCTCAGCTGCACGCGCTGCTGGCCGTCGATGCGCCAGCCGAGCTTGCCGCTGATGTTGTAGACGTTGGAATCGAACAGATCGCCCTGGCTCGGCTCGGGCGCGATCCGATGGCCGTGCGCGTCGTAGGGGCTGCCGATGCGCTGCGCGCCGACGTGGAAAGCGTAGTCGATCGGTCCCTGGCTGCCGGAGAAGTGCTGCTGCACGTTGGCGCTGAGCCCCTCCTTGCTGAGCCGCGTCAGCGGCGTGCCCAGCGTTACCGTGGTGTCGGCGGTGGGCGCGCCGCCCGCGCTGCGGGTCGTGATCGAGATGATGCCGCCGCTCGCGCCGGCGCCGTAGAGCGCGCTGCTGCCGCGCAGCACTTCGATCCGCTCGATGTTGCTCGGATCGATGGTCGCCAGGTTGCGGGCGGAATCGCGATTGGTATTGAGCGGAATGCCGTCGACCAGCACCAGCGCGCTGCGTCCGCGCAGCGTCTGGCCGAAGTCCGTCACGGTGCGGCTCGAATCGGCCATGCCCGGAATCAGCTTGCTCAGCATCGTCGCCAGATTGGTCGAGCCGGTCTTCAGCTCCTCGATCTGCTCGCGCTCGATCACGGTGACCTGCCGCGTCGGATTGACCAGATCGCTCTTGATCCGGTCGACCCGCACCTCGACGGTACTGAGCTCATGCGCGGGCGCCGTGCCCTGGGTGGCGGATGACGCCTGCTGCGCCAGCGTGGAAAGCGGGGCGCCGCCAGCGATGGCGGCGAGGATCAATGCCGACGGCGTCAGGGCCGGCGGCGTCGGCCGCGACGGTTGCGAACAGGCGGGTTTTTGTCTCATGGCGCGTGGCTCGGGCTCTCTCGTAATCTGCGGTTACAAAAAACCGTCAATCTTATTGATAACCATTCCTGTTTGCAACATAACGCGCGCTTCATTGGCGCTTCGCAACATAACGAGCGGGGTCAGCCTTGCGCGGCGATGCGTGTCAGCGCTTCCCGGAACGCCTGCGCGGCCGGACCGAACGGCTGGTCGACGCGATAGGCCAGGTAGGCCTCGTACAGAACGCGCGCATCGCGGCCCAGTGAGGGTGTGGCGACGCGCACCAGCCTGCCTTCGCGCAGATCGCGTTCGACCAGCCAGCGCGGCAGTCGGCCCCAGCCGAGGCCGGACAGGATCAGTGCGTACTTGGTGTCCTGGGTGTTGACGCGGCACGTCTGCGGCGACAGCACGCCGAAGTCGCGGCCGGCGGACAGCGGCGTGGGATCGGACTGCACGATCTGCAGGTGATCGGCCAGGTCGGCCACGCCCAGCGGCGGGCCGCGCCGCCGCGATGCCAGCGGATGGCGCGCGGACACGACCGCCACCACCTCGGTCGACGACAGCGCCTGCAGCGCGACACGCGGATCGCGAAAACCCTCGCCGACCATCACCGCCAGCGTGGCGCGTTGCTCCAGCAGGGCTGCCAGCGGCCCGCCCAGCGGTTCGACCGCGACGCGGATCGCCACCGACGGATAGCGGCCCCGCATCGCTTCCAGCGCGGCGCTGATCTGCGCCAGCGGAAACAGCGTATCGACGACCACCGACAGTTCGAGCTCCAGTTGCTGGCCAAGGCCGCGGGCGCGCGCCCGCATCGCATCGACGCGCAGCAGGATGTCGCGCGCGTTGACCAGCAGGGCCTGGCCCTCGGGCGTCAATACCGGACGCCGCCGGGTGCGGTCGAACAGCGCGACGCCGAGCTGCGCCTCCAGATTGGCGATCGCGTGGCTGACCGCCGATTGCACGCGGCCGAGCTTGGCCGCTGCCGCGCGGAAACTGCCGGCGTCCGCGACGGTGGCGAAGGTGCGCAGCTGGTCGAGGGTCAGGGCGTCGAGCATGAGTTGGGTAGCCGGAAGCCGTCGCTCCAATGATCTATTGGATCGATCGTTTGGATCGAACTTATATCACTTCCGTCGATGCCCCGCCGATGCGATGCTGTGCCCCATTTCGAGGGTTCCAGGGCAGGAGAACGAGATGACCGATTGTGCGAACGGGCGGCGGGGGTGGTCCGCCCGCAGAGGACAGGCAGTGGTACCGCGGACGCCCACGACACTGACGACGTCCGCGCCTTCCGGTAATGCTGCGATGTGGCTGACGGTGGCGGTCGTGGTCGGCGCCGGCGTCGTCGCGGCGCTGCAGGTCGGCAAGGCCGCGATCGCGACGCCGATGCTGCGGGCAGACCTTGGCGCGAGCCTGGCGCAGGCGGGCTGGCTGATGGCGATCGTCGCGGTGCTCGGCTCGCTCGGCGGGATTCCGGCCGGTGCCCTGGTTACCGCCTTCGGCGACCGGCGTGTGCTGCTTGGCGGTCTGCTCGCGGTGGTGGCCGGCGCTGGCGCCGGCGCGCTGGCGCCGACGCTGCCGGCGCTGATGGCGTCGCGCTTCGTCGAAGGACTGGGCTTCCTGCTGATCGCGGTGGCGGGGCCCGCGGTGCTGCAGCGCGTCGTGCCGCCGCAGCGGCGCGATATCGCCTTTGCGCTGTGGAGCTGCTTCATGCCGGCCGGCATGGCGCTGGCGATGGTCGCCGGTCCGCTGTTCGGCACCTGGCGCGGACTATGGTGGG